>QNAZ01000063.1 GCA_003641645.1 Thermodesulfobacteriota bacterium | reverse complement strand
TATTTTAATTTTTTTTATTTTATTTACTTCTTTTTCTTCCTTTGCTAAAAACTCCAAAAAAATTCTTATGATTATTGCTCATCAAAATTTCAGAGATGAAGAGCTTTTAATTCCAAAGAAACTTTTTGAAAATGAAGGTTATGAAGTAATTATAGCTTCAACATCTTTAGAACCAGCTAAAGGAATGCTTGGTGCTGTAGTTACACCTAAAATTTTAATTAATCAAGTAAAAGTAGAAAATTATGATGCTATAGTTTTTGTAGGTGGAGTGGGAGCTCAAGAATATTTTGATCATCTTGTAGCACATAGAATAGCAAAAGAAGCAGTTTCCAAAGATAAAATTCTTGCAGCAATCTGTCTTGCTCCTCGAATTTTAGCTGAAGCAGGTGTTTTAAAAGGAAAAAAAGCAACAGTTTGGGTTTCAGAGAGTAAGGTATTAGAGGAAAAAGGAGCACATTATACAGGCAAATTAGTTGAAGTTGATGGAAAAATAATCACAGGTTCTGGTCCTCAAGCTGCAGAAGAATTTGCTAAGAATATACTAAAACTTTTAAGATCTCAAAAATAATTTTTAAAAAATTAAAAGTTATTTATTTTGATTTACCATTTTCTTTAGTTCTAAATAGGTTTCCCTTACTTTATAAACATAGTCTAAATATAAAGGCAATTCTGTTAAAGGAATAGCTTGAGGTCCATCACATAAAGCTTTTTCAGGTTCAGGATGGAATTCTACAAGCACAGCATTAGCACCTGCTATAACACCTTGAGCAGTAACATGATAGATATCTCTTATTCCATCAGATGATTTCATCCTTGTGCCTATAGGATGAGATGGATCTACACATACAGGGAGTCTTGTAAGTCTTTTGATTACAGGAACATGAGCAAAGTCAGTTAAACTTCTATGAGGATCTCCTAAATGTGTTCTTACTCCTCTTAAACAAAAAATAATTTTAGTATTACCTTCAGAAGCAATATATTCAGCTGCATTTAAACTTTCTTCCAAAGCTAATCCATATCCTCTTTTATAAAGAATAGGGAAATCTTGTTGTTTACCAACTGCTTTTAATAATTCAAAATTTTGAGCATTTCTGGTGCCTGTTTGCAAAATTACTCCACAGGGATTTCCTGTAAGCTCTAAAGCTTCTCTTATTTCATCTATATGATGAGGTGCAAGCACTTCCATTACAATTATTTTAATTTCATATTTTCCTGCTAACTCAAAAAGCCAAGGTAAACATTGTTTCCGATGTCCTTGAAAATCATAAGGAGAAGTTCTTGGTTTATAAGCACCCATGCGGGCGCAACATACATTATTATCTCTTAAAGCTTTGAAAGTCTTTTCAACATTTTCATAAGTATCTACTGCACAGAGACCCGCAAATATATGAAAAGAGTCTTGATTAAATTGAATACCCTTATATTCAAAATCCAAATCACCTAAAATACCATGTTTCCCAATCAATCTATATTTAGCTGTTACTCTGATAGCTTTTTCTACTCCTGGTAAACTTTCTATCTCTTCAGAAGATACCATATAATCCTCACCTATAAGATGAATTTCCAATAAATTGCGAGTAACTCCTTTGTGTTCCATAACTTTAGTTTTTAGATGAGGAAATCGTTCTAAATACTTCATCAGAGATTGAAATTCAGGACTATCTTTAGTAATGTGGGGTTCCATAATAATAATCATTCTCTCAACCTCCTTTTTAAAAGTTTATTTAAAATTCAATAAATCCCAATTTTAAATTTTTGCAAGATCATTACTCATTGGCAAAATATAAAATTAGGATAAAATTTTTTAAATTAAAAATTATTTTTAAAGGAGGTGAACTTTTGAATCCACGAATAATTTTTTTTGATACAACTTTAAGAGATGGGGAGCAATCTCCGGGAGTATCTTTGGATCTAAAACAAAAAATAGAAATAGGCAAAGCTTTAGCTGAATTAGGTATAGATGTTATTGAAGGAGGGTTCCCTATTACTTCCCCTGGAGATTTTGAAGCAGTGAAAGAACTTGCTAAAGAAATTAAAGGACCAACTATTGCTGCTTTAGCAAGAGCGAATAAAAAAGATATAGAAGTTGCTTGGGAAGCTTTAAAAGAAGCTGAATCTCCAAGGATTCATACCTTTATTGCTACTTCAGATATTCATTTAAAATATAAACTTAAAAAAAATAAAGAAGAGGTTTTAGAACTTGCAAGAGAAGCAGTAAAATATGCTCTTTCTTTTTGTCCAGATGTAGAATTTTCAGCTGAAGATGCTACTCGTAGTGATTGGGAATATTTAGCTAAAGTTGTTTTAGAGGTAGTTAAGGCAGGAGCAAAAACTATTAATATTCCTGATACTGTAGGTTATACAGTTCCTTATGAATATTACAACTTAATTAAATTTTTGATAGAAAAACTTATTTCTGCAGGATATGAAGAAGCACTTAAAAATGGTAGTTTAAGGCTTTCGGTTCATTGTCATAATGATCTTGGTTTAGCTGTTGCTAATTCTCTTTCTGCTATATTGGCAGGAGCAACCCAAATTGAAGGAACTATAAATGGAATTGGAGAAAGAGCAGGTAATGCAGCTTTAGAAGAAATTATTATGATTCTTAAAACAAGAAGAGATTTTTTTGAAAAAAAACTTGGCTATTCTCTTCAGCTTAATATAAATACAAAAAAAATAGTTCCTACAAGTCAATTAGTATCTAAATATACAGAAATGATAGTTCAACCTAATAAAGCTATTGTAGGAGCAAATGCTTTTGCTCATGAGTCTGGAATCCATCAACATGGAATAATTTGTGAAAGGTCTACTTATGAAATTATTGATCCAAAAGAAGTGGGATGGACTGGTTCTGCTATTGTTTTAGGGAAACATTCTGGAAGGCATGCTATAGGATTTAAATTGAGAAGTAAAGGATGGCAATTTGATGATGAGGTATTAAGTCAAATTTTTGAAAAATTTCGCACAGAAATAAAAGATGTTCTTAGAAAAATAGATGAAGAATATTTAGAAGGTATTCTTATAGATTTATTTTTAGAAAATGAATACAGATATTTTCTTATTTCTTCTCAAGTTATAAGTGTTTATAGTGGTTCTTTAAAACCTATTGCTCAAATAGAAATAGAAGATAGAAAGGAGGGAAGAAAGGTTTCAATTGGATTAGGTGTTGGTCCTATTGATGCAGCTTATAAAGCAGTAGCAGAAGCTTTAGGTTATTCTTTTGAAAAAACCGATGGAAAAAAATTTTTAAAACTTATAGATTTTCACATAAGTGCCCTTACAGGAGGAACCTCAGCAGAAGGTGTTTGTGGTTTAATTATTGAAAATGAAAAAGGATTAAGAAGTGCAGGGTTTGGGAAAGATGGAGATATTGTAATTGCAAGTTTAAAAGCTTTACTTAAAGCTTTAAATCGCTTAGAAGCTTTTGAAGAGAAAGGAGAAGAAATAAAAAAACAGGTTCTTACTCTTAAGAAGTAGAAGATACTTTTTCTAATAAAAAGAGTCTTTCTGTAGCTTTTCTTGCCCATTTACTATCAGGACTTAAATAAATAATAGATTTCCATAATTCTTTTGCCTTTTTTATATCTCCTTCTCTAAAATAGATTTCTCCAAGATAATATCTTGCTTCTCCAGATATCTTATTTATATTTAAAGCCTGCCTGAAATAAAACTTAGCTAAATTAAGATCTCCTTCATTAAAATATATAAGTCCTAAATAAATTAAAGTCTTAGAATATCGAGGATTAATTTTTAATGCCTCAAGAAGAATAGATATGGCTTTCTTTTTATCACCTAACTGATAATAAGCCCATCCAAGATTAGTGCGAGCAATAAAAGAATTTATATAATAAGGATTTTCAAGAGCTTTATTAAAATATTTGATAGCTTCTTTATATTTCTTCTGTAACATTTTTAAGGAGCCTAAGTTATTATAAGCTTCAGAAAAACTAGGATCTAATTTAATAGCTTCCTTTAGATTTTTTTCAGCCTTAGAATATTCATATTTTCCCATATAAGCCAATCCAAAAAGATTATATATTTCTGGGTCACATTTATCAGCCCTTTTAGCGAGCTCAAGCTCATTTAAAGCTTCAGTATAACGATTTTCTTTAATATAAATCTTAGCTAATTCTTTATGAGAGGCTGCTTTTTCAAAATAAAATTCTTTTTCACCTCTACACGAAAATAAAAATAAACTTAATAAAAATATAAAAAAAATTAAAAATTTTTTTCTCATAAAATCTCTAACCTTCTATAAATTTTATATATACTTTTCTTGTTCTTGGACCATCATATTCTGCAAAAAATACTCTTTGCCAAGTTCCAAGTATAAGCCTTCCCTTTTCCACAATCAAAATTAAAGAAGGACCTGTAAGGCTTGATTTTACATGTCCGGGAGAATTTCCTTCAAAGTGTTTATAATTGAAACTTTCAGGAGCTATTTTGTCAAAAATAGCAAGAATGTCCTCTTTTACTGCAGGATCAGCACCTTCATTTACAATAATCCCTGCTGTAGTATGAGGAACATATATAATACAAATACCATCCTTAGGTGGTAAAACCTTTTCAATCTCATTAGTAATATCAATTAATTCTGCTTTTTTTCTTGATTTTATTGTGATAGTTTCCATAAAGTTTTATAATATTTAATAAAACTAAAAAGTCAAGATAGAAGTGAAAAAAAATATAATAATTTTGAGTTTTTTCTTATTTATTTTCAAAATTTCCATTTTGAAAGGAGAAACTTTTCTTCTTATTGATAAAGGTAAAAAGATTCTTGAATTAAAAGAAGGGAAAAAAGTTATAGCTTTATATGAGATAGGATTAGGGCTTAAAAGTTTAATTCCAAAAGAGAAAAAAGGTGATTTTTTGACTCCAGAAGGGATATATAGAATAGTTCATATAAGAGCTTCAGAAGAATATAAATATTTTTTAGAACTTAATTATCCCAATCTAAATGACTTGGCTTTAGCTTATTATAAAGGATTAATAAAAAAAGAAAAATTTATAAAATGGATGAAAAAATTAGAAAATTTTAAAGTGATAGAAAATAGTCCACTTGGAAGTAAAATTGGTATTCACGGAGGTGGCGCCTTTAAACTTGAAAGAAAAAACGGAGTTTTTTATAAAAATTATTATTGGACCAAAGGTTGTATAGCTTTAAATAATAATGATTTACTAAAGCTTTTAAAATATGCTAAATATGGTCAAAAAGTTTTTATCATAAATTCACAAAAAAGACTTTACGAAATAATAAAAAAATTTGTTTATCCTACTAAAATAATACCTTTGGAAATTTTTGAAGGTGAGTTATATTTAAAATTAAATGAATATACTTATTTAAATTTTCATCTTATAGAACATTATCAAGGTTTGAGAAAGCTTATTATCAAAAAATGGGTTAGAGGTGCTTTAAAAGAAGAAATAAAAAGTGATGAAACAGGTAGTCTTTTAGATAGTGAAAAAGAAGAATATTTTAAAAAACTTATTATAGAAAATTTGGAAGATATTTTAAAACCTTATAAACAATTAGATTTATAAAGATGGAG
>QNAZ01000062.1 GCA_003641645.1 Thermodesulfobacteriota bacterium | reverse complement strand
ACTTGAAAGATAGTCAAAAAAAGTTATAATTGAAAATTTAAAAATCTATGGAAAAAGGAGGTTAACTATGAAAACCATGAGAATTTTGCAGAAAGATAAGAAAACTTATGCCATTATTACCCCTGTGCCTCTTGGATTAGTGACAGTTGATTTTTTGCAAAAACTTTTGGAAGTAGCTAAAAAATATGAAATTAAAACTATGAAATTCACAAGTGCTACCAGAGTTATTCTAATAGGTTTGAAGGAAGAAGAGATTGATGAAGTTTGGAAAGATTTAGGAATAAGTCCAGAAGCTGCTAAACCAACAAATGTTCGTATTAAAGTGTGTCCTGGTGACTTCTGTCGTTTAGGGCAGCTGGATACATTTGAATTAGGAGCTGAGCTTGACAAACGATATTATGGAAAAAATTTTCCTGCCAAATTTAAAATAGCAGTTTCTGGATGTGTAAATGATTGTGCAGAGGCCTGTATAAAAGATTTGGGATTTATTGCTAAATCTAAGGGATGGACAGTAACTGTAGGGGGTTGTGGTGCTTCACGTCCATTACTTGCAAAAGAGCTTGTAAAAGATGTTTCTACAGAAGAAGCTTTAAAGATCGCTGAGAAAGTTGCCAAGTTTTACGAAGAAAAAGGTCAAAAAAAGATGCGTTTAGGACATCTTATTGAAAAATTTGGCTGGGAAGAATTTTGTAAGGAAATTCTTGGATAGCAATTTCAAAAATTGAAAAATTTTCTCATATTTTAAAATAAATCTTTTGGGTTTCATTTTAAAGTTTATAAAAATTTTTACTATTTTGCTTAAGAAATTCTGCTTTGTAAAATTGGATTTTAAATTGACAGAATTTAATTTTAGTATTATGGTATTATAAAAATTTGCAGAGGAGAGGAAAATGAAAATTTATAAAGATGAAGATGCTGATCTTTCTATTTTAAAAGACAAGGTAATAGCAGTTCTGGGATATGGAAGTCAAGGTCATGCTCATGCTCTAAATTTAAGAGATTCTGGATTAAATGTGATAGTAGGTGTAAGAAAAGGTGGAAGAAGTTATGAAAAAGCAAAAGAGCACGGATTTGAACCTTTATCTGTTCGTGAAGCCTGTGAGAAGGGAGATCTTATAATGATTCTTCTTCCTGACCAAATTCAACCTGCGGTTTATAAAGAAGATATTGCTCCTACTTTAAAATCTGGAAAAATGCTTCTCTTTGCTCATGGTTTCAATATTCACTATAATCAAATTGTTCCTCCTGCTGATGTAGATGTTGCTATGGTTGCTCCTAAAGGTCCAGGGCATTTAGTAAGAAGGCAATTTGAAAAAGGAGCAGGAGTTCCTTGTTTAGTAGCTATTCATCAAGATGCGACTGGATCTGCTTTTGCTAAAGCTCTTGCTTATGCTAAAGGGATTGGGGGAACAAGAGCAGGAGTTATTGAAACCACTTTTAAAGAAGAAACTGAAACAGATCTTTTTGGAGAACAAGTAGTTCTATGTGGAGGAGTTTCTGCTCTTATTAAAGCAGGTTTTGAAACTTTAGTAGAAGCTGGTTATCAGCCAGAAATAGCATATTTTGAATGTCTTCATGAATTAAAGCTCATAGTAGATTTGATTTACGAAGGTGGTCTTTCTTTTATGAGATACTCTATAAGTGATACTGCTGAATATGGAGACTTAACCAGAGGTCCGAGAATAATAAATGAACAAGTAAGAGCTGAGATGAAAAAAATTCTTAAAGAAATCCAAAGTGGTGAGTTTGCAAGAGAATGGATTTTGGAAAATCAAGCAGGAAGACCAGTTCTTAATGCCTTAAGAAAAAGAGAAGCAGAACACCCTATTGAAGAGATTGGTAAAAAATTAAGAGCTATGATGCCCTGGATTAAGAAACCAGAAAAATAAAAAACTTTAAGCCCTTTTTATTGATGCATCTCTTTTAAAACTTCATATATTATTTTGATAGTTTTTTCTATCTCCTTTTCTCCATGAGCTAAAGAAACAAACCAAGCTTCAAATTGGGAAGGAGGTAAATAAATCCCTTTTTCAAGCATTTTTTGCCAGAAAATAGCAAATTTTTCTGTATCAGAGGTTAAAGCAGTTTTAAAATCTATCACTTCTTTTTCAGTAAAAAAGAGCGTAAGCATAGAACCTGCTCTATTAACCTGATAGGGAAGTTTTAATTTTTTTAAAACTTCTTTAATCCCATTTTCGAGTTTTTGAGATATAGCTTCCAATTTTTCATAGGTTCCTGGTTTAATAAGTTCTTTTAAAGTTGCAAGTCCAGCTGAAACTGCAATAGGATTTCCAGAGAGGGTTCCAGCTTGATAAACAGGACCTTCTGGAGCAACAAGACTCATAATTTCACTTTTTCCACCATAAGCTCCTACTGGAAGCCCACCACCTATAATTTTACCGAGACAAGTTAAATCTGGAGTTATTCCAAATTTCCCCTGTGCTCCAGAAATTCCGATTCTAAAACCTGTAATAACTTCATCAAAAATAAGAAGTGCTCCATATTTTTGAGTTATTTCTCTTAAGAACTCTAAAAAGCCCTTTTTTGGCAAAATAACTCCCATATTTCCTGCAATAGGCTCTACTATTATCCCAGCAATTTCTTCTCCATATTCTTTAAAAGCTTTTTCTATCTCTTCAAAATTATTAAAAGGAAGATTGAGAGTGTGTGTTGTAAGTTCTTCTGGTATTCCAGGACTTGCAGGAATTCCAAAAGTAGCAAGTCCAGAACCAGCTTTAACAAGCAAAGAATCTACATGCCCATGATAACATCCTTCAAATTTAATAATTTTTTTTCTTTTAGTATATGCTCTGGCAAGTCTTATAGCACTCATAGTAGCTTCGGTTCCAGAATTAACTAAACGAATTTTTTCTATAGATGGAAAACAGCTTTTGATAAGTTCTGCCAATTCCACTTCCTGCCAAGTTGGTGCACCAAAACTTGTTCCTTTTTTTGATGCAAAATAAACACTTGCTATAACCTCTTGATGAGCATGACCTAAAATAAGCGGACCCCAAGAACACACATAATCTATATATCTATTTCCATCTACATCAATCAGATAGGCTCCCTCTCCTTTTTCAAAAAAAACTGGATCTGACTTTACTGCTTTACAGGCTCTTACAGGACTATTAACTCCACCAGGTATAGAATTTAAGGCTCTTTCATAAAATAATTTTGATCTTATTCTCATAACTAACCCTCCAGCTTTTTCTTTAGATATTCTATTTTACATAACTTTTCAAATATTAAAGTAAGATTAACAGCTTCCTCTATACTTTTACCCCAAGTTAAAGCACCATGTTGGCTTAATACTATAACTCTATAATTTTTTGCAAGATTAGAGGCGAACTCCCAAAGAGCAGAAGAACCAGGTTGAAAATAAGGTAATATTTTTATTTCTCCTAAAAGGAATCCAGCTTCTGGAAGAGAAAAAGAAGTAAAATCAAATCCAGAAAGACTAAGGGCTAAAGTAAAAGGAGGATGAGTATGAACGACTGCTTCTGCCAAAGAATTTTTTAAATAAATCTTATAATGCATACCCCATTCAGATGAGGGATTTCCTTTTATAGCCTCACCTTTCCAATTTATAAAACAAAGATCCTTTATCTCTAAAATTTCTTTTATTTTACCAGAAGGAGTAATCCAAAAACCTTCTTTATCTTTTATAGAAAGATTACCTTCTGATCCTGAAATAAGCCCTTTTTCTGAAAGGTATTTTGCAAAAAAACAAAGTTTTTTTAATTTTTTCATTATACCTTTATACTTTTAATCAATTCTATATTTTCTAAAGCCCAATTAACAGTTCTTTTAAGTCCTTCTTCTATTCCGATTTCTGGTTCCCAGCCAAGTATCTTTTTAGCTTTTTTTATTTCAGCCCAAGTAATTTTAACATCTGCCTTATGAAAAGATAGATATTCTTTTTTTGCTTTTTTACCAATCAGTTTTTCTAAAATTTCAATTATTTGATTAATAGAGATAGGATTTTTACCCCCACCTAAATTAATAATTTCATATCCTACAGGTTTTAAAGCCAAAATAGTCCCTTTAGCAATATCATCTATATAAGTAAAATCTCTTGCTTGTGTCCCATCTCCATAAATTTTTACTGGAGTTTCTTCATAAATCCATTTTATGAATCTAAAAATACTCATGTCAGGTCTACCTGCAGGACCATAAACTGTAAAATACCTTACTACTGAAATATCAAGTCCGTAAAGATAATAATAGGTATAAGCCAAAAGTTCTGATCCTTTTTTGGTTGCTGCATAAGGTGAAAGAGGTGTATCAACCTTTAAATTTTCATGAAAAGGGGGTTTTTGTCCTGCATAAATAGATGATGTAGAAGCAAGAACCATCTTTTTTATTCCAAAATCTTTCATAAGTTCAAGAAGATTAAGCGTTGCCATAATATTAGAATTTACATAAACCCAAGGGTCTTCTAAACTTTTTCTTACCCCTGCTCTGGCTGCTAAATGAATAACCGCAGAGATAGGATAGATCTCAAAAAGAAGTTTTACTGCTTGAAAATTAGCTAATTCAACCAAATGAAATTTAAAATTTTTAAAATTTTTAAGTTGATTTAATCTCCACTTTTTAAGTTTTATATCATAGGCATCATTTAAATTATCAATCCCTAAAACAGCTTTTCCTTCTTTTAATAAAAATTCTCCTACCTTCCATCCTATAAATCCAGCTATTCCTGTAACTAAATAATATTCCATTTTTTAAAATTTATCTAAAGTATATTAGAATATGGTATCAAATATTTTCTATTTATATAATCTGAAAGTTCAAAGCTTAAATTTGCTTCATCTTCCATAGTTTGCTGAATTTTTATAAGTTTTTCATATCCTAAAAATTTTGAAAGCTTATCACAAAAAAAATTTCTGCAAAAAAGCGGAGTAAGAATGAGATTGCATCCATTTTCTCCTAAAAAGAGACAATCATCAGGTCTTTCTAAATTAAATTTTATAGAAACTCCGAGTTTTTCAGCTAATAAAAGATTTATAAAAAATTCCGCTGCACTAAGTTTCCATTCCAGTCCTGCTTGACAGCACTTTTCTCCAGAATTGGCACACTTAGCACAAAAACTAAAAGAGCCTGTTTCTAAAAAAGCTCTTCTGGATTTTTCAATAGCTGGTATAAGAGATTTGAGCTTTTCTTTTATAAAAGAATCCTTCTTAAGTTTTTCTTTAAAAAAGTTTTTATAAAGATTTTTTAGATTTTCAAAATATTTAACACTATCATTATGCATAATTCAAAAACTGATATTTAAATCTCTGCCACTTATTTCATTTAGTATTAAACCTGTTAGATTTTTAGGATAAAAATAGGTGCATTTATGAGGCATGAGTTTTTTAGCCTGAGCTACTTTTTTTAGAATTTGGGGTGAAATAGAAGGAAATATTACTCCTATTGCCCCTTTTTGAGCTTCTATTATTAAATCTCTTGTGTCTGAAACAAATTTTACTTTTCCTTTTTTTCTTAATACCTCTTCTTTTATCTTAAAAATATCTTCTAAAATTTGTAAAAAATTATAAAGAGGTATTT
>QNAZ01000061.1 GCA_003641645.1 Thermodesulfobacteriota bacterium | reverse complement strand
TGGAAGAAATTTTATATTTGTGGAGACAAATAAAAAGCTATGAATTATCTTTTGAGCGAAAAAATTTTATCAAAATAATCTTTACTGAAGATGCTATAGATAATATATTAGAAATAGCTATCACAAAGGATTGGGGAATATTTACATATTGCGAAAAAATAATGTCGAGATTAGAATATAGCTTAAATTATTTAAAAGAAGCACAAGAGAAAGAGGTAGTCTATATTAATTCTTTAGCTTTCAAGGATCCTGAAAAGTTTATAAAAGAATACCTATTAATTTGAAAATAGTTGAATGATATATTTAGCTCTTTCAGAGACTTTATACAATAAAATTAAAAAGTCTTTAGAAAATCATAAATTCAAGTATAAAATTATTGAAGATGGTGAAACCTTATTAGAATTAGCTAAAAAAGAAAAGCCAAAGCTTATCATTTTGGAAAAAGATTTACCACTCCTGGATGGATTTGCAGTTACTTTACTTTTAAAATCTAATGATAAAACAAAAGATATACCTATTTTAGCTATTTGTAAATCCCGATATAAAGAAGAAGAAATAAAAGCTAAAGACTGTGGAGTAGATGAAGTAATTATGTATCCTTTAGAAGGAAAAGAAATAATTCAAAAAATAGAAAAATGGTTAAAAAAATGAGGTAAAAATGATAAGTATATCTAAACTTTATTGTGGGGCAACTGAAGCTTTTGATCATGTAAGATATGGAAAAAGACATTTTTCTGATAAAAGACCTGTAGTAGTTTGGAATGTTACTAAAGCTTGTAATTTAAGATGTATTCATTGCTATGCTAAAGCTGATAATAATCCAGCACCTAATGAACTTACTACAGAAGAAGGTTTTAAACTTCTTGAAGATTTGGCAAAGTTTGGTTGCCCTGTAATTCTTTTTTCTGGTGGAGAACCTTTGGTAAGACCTGATATACTTGATTTAATTCATAAGGCAGTAAATTTAGGATTAAGAACAGTTATTTCAACAAATGGTGTGCTTATTGATCATTCTCTTGCTAAAGAATTAAAAAAATTAGGAGTTTCTTATGTTGGAATAAGTCTTGATGGTTGGAAAGAAGTTCATGATAAATTTAGAGGGGTTAAAGGAGCTTTTGAAAAAGTAATTTCAGCTATTGAAGCTTGCAAAAAAGAAGGTCTTAAAGTTGGTTTAAGATTTACTATGAGTAAACTAAATGTTAAAGAAATACCTAAGATTTTTACTTTAGTTGAAGAATTAAAAATACCACGAGTCTGTTTTTATCATCTTGTTTATTCAGGCAGGGGTTCAAAACTTATAGAACAAGATCTCAGCCATGAAGAAACTCGCTATTGGGTAGATTATATAATTGACAAAACCAAAGATTTACATACTAAAGGTCTAAAGGCAGAAGTTTTGACAGTTGATAATCATGCAGATGGTCCGTATCTTTATTTAAGAATGAAAAAGGAAAATCATCCTAAAGCAGAAGAGGTATATGAACTTCTTAAGATAAACGGGGGGAATAACAGTGGAGTAGGTATTGGATGTGTTTCTTGGGATGGTTTTGTTTATGCAGATCAATTCTGGCGTACTCATACTTTTGGGAACGTAAGAGAAAGACCTTTTAGTGAAATCTGGATGGATACCTCAAATCCTTTAATGGCAAAATTAAAAGAAAAAAAGAAATATGTAAAAGGTAGATGTGCTAAATGTAAATTTTTAGATTTATGTGCTGGCAATTTTAGGGCAAGGGCTGAAGCTGTAACAGGAGATATATGGGCTCCTGATCCAGCATGCTATCTTACAGATGAAGAAATTGGAATACAAGAAAGAGAAGAAAATGGAAAAAATAGAAAGAGCTTTAATTAGTGTTACAGACAAAACAGGAATTGTTGAATTTGCAAAAGAATTAGAACTTCTTGGAATAGAAATTATTTCAACTGGTGGGACAGCAAGAGTTTTAAGAGAAGGTGGTGTTAAGGTAATCGACATTTCAGAATTAACAGGCTTTCCTGAAATATTAGAAGGAAGAGTAAAAACACTTCATCCAAAGGTTCACGGAGGTATCCTTTTCAAAAGAGAAAAAGAAGACCATATCGAGACTATTAAAAAACACAATATAAAACCTATAGATTTAATTGTGGTTAATCTTTATGCCTTTGAAAAGGTAGTAGAAAAAGGGACAGATCTTGATACAGCTATAGAAAATATTGATATTGGAGGATCTACACTTATAAGAGCAGGAGCTAAAAATTTTAAATATGTTACTGTAGTAATTGATCCAAATGACTATTCCAAAATCTTAGAAGAAATAAAAAAATATGGAAATACAACTTTACAAACAAGATTTAAACTTGCTAAAAAAGTTTTTAAATTAACAAGCAGTTACGATCAAATAATTTATAATTACTTTTTCAATATCCATATTTAATGTTCTGTATTACTTTAGCAGAAAGCACTTATAAAAAGCTATTAGAAAAAATAGAAAAAGGCTCTAAATATACTGATTTTTTTGAGTTAAGGGTTGATTATCTTAGAGATCTAAATACTTCAGAATTAGAAAAACTTCTAAAACTTCCATATAAATTTCTTTTTACTTTTAGAAGTTATGAAGAAGGTGGTTATAAAAAATTTTCTGATGAGTTTAGATTAGAATGGATTTTTTGGGCTTTAAACCAAAATTTTTATTTAGTAGATTTAGAATGGAAACTTTTTAAAAAATTTTATTCAAAGCTAAAGGATCTAAATTTTAACAAAATTCTTATTTCTTATCATAATTTTAAAAAAACCCCTTCTTTAAAATATTTAAATAGATTACTAATAGAAATGCAAAAAAGAGGGATTAAAAAAGCTAAAATAGTTTGTATGTGTAAAACTTTGGAGGAATCTTTTAGACTTCTCAATCTTATTTTTTTTGCTAAAAAAAGAAAAATAGAATTGATAAGTTTTGGAATGGGAGAAAAAGGGAAAATAAGTAGAATTTTTTCTTTATTTTGTGGGGCACCTTTTACTTATGTAGTTTTATCTAAAAAAGAAGCTGTAGCCCCGGGACAATTTGATATAAATTCTGCTATAAAATTTTATAAAACAATTAAACAGATAATAAGTTAGTTGATTATGTATGAAGTTTATGGAATTATTGGGGATCCTGTAAGTCATTCTTTATCTCCTATAATGCATAACCTTGCTTTTAAAGAAAAAAATATAAAAGCTGTATACGGAGCTTTTTGGGTTAAATCTTATGATTTAGCAAAAGCTATAGAAGGAATAAGAGCTTTAAATATAAAAGGTCTTTCTGTAACTGTTCCTCATAAAGAGAAGGTTATGAATTATTTGGATGAAATAGATGAAATAGCTTATAAAATTGAAGCAGTAAATACTATTGTAAATAAAAAAGGAATTTTAAAAGGATATAATACAGACTGGATAGGTGTTTTAGAAGCTTTTAATGTGAAAGGAGTAAAACTTGAAAATAAAAAAATAGTTGTTATTGGTGCAGGAGGGGCATCTAAAGCTGTTATTTATGCTCTTATAAAAGGAGGAGCAAAAGAGATTTTAGTATATAATCGCACTTTTGAAAAAGCAAAACTTTTAGAAAAAAAGTTCGGAATAATAGCCAAACCTTGGGAAGAATTAAAGGATGCTTATGGAGATATTATAATTCAAACAACAAGTGTAGGATTAAAATCTTGGGAAAGTCCTGTAGAAGAGGAAGTAGTCTCTCGATTTAAAGTGGCTATGGATATAGTTTATTTACCCTTAAAAACAAAATTTTTAGCACTTGCTGAAAAATATGCTCAAATAATAGACGGATTACAAATGCTTCTTTATCAAGGAGTAGAACAATTTAAACTATGGACAGGCATTGAACCACCTATAAAATTAATGGAAAAAGCTATATATGAAGAAGTTAAAAATATGGAGAAAGAATTTTTAAAATGAGCATAAAAGAGATAAAACAATTAAAAAACTTAAAAGAAATTAGTTTAAAACTTCCCACCTCTAAAAGTTTAACACAAAGAGCTTTAATATGTAGTGCTCTTTCAAAAGGTGTTTCTCAAATCATTAATCCTTTAATAAGTGAAGATACGCTTTTATTAAAATCAGCTTTAGAAAATGTAGGAGTAAATATAAAGGAAAATAAAAACATCTGGGAAATAAAAGGTAAATATCCGCCTTTACTTTTAGAAAAAAGAATTTATTTAGGGAACAATGGAACAGGTGCAAGATTTTTTTTAGCTTTAGCCTCTCTTGGTAAGGGCTCTTATGTAGAAATTTATGGGAAACCAAGACTTCATGAAAGACCTATGGGACCCTTGATTAAAACTTTAAGAGATCTTTCTGCACATATTGAATGTCTTGAAAAAGAAGGTTTTTTACCAATTAGAATAAAGGAATCACAACTTATTTCCAAAGAAGTTTTTCTTCCAGGAAATATAAGTAGTCAGTTTATCTCTGCTCTTTTACTTATAGGACCTTATTTGCCAGATGGTTTGGAGATCCAAATAGAAGGAGAATTAATCTCTAAAGCCTATATAAATCTTACCATCGATGTAATGAAAACTTATGGAATAGAGGTGAAGTCTTTTGAGAATAAATTTAAGGTATTTCCTGGTACTTATAAATCTATATCTTATGAAGTGGAAGCAGATGCCTCTAATGCCTCCTATTTTTTAGCTATACCTTTAATTTTAGGAAAAGGCACAATTATTATAGAAAATTACAATGTTTTATCCAAACAAGGAGATGTTAAATTTTTAGAATATATAAAAAAAATGGGAGCAGATATAGAAGTTTTAAATCCTTTAGGAGTAAAAGTAAGATTTGAAGGGATACCTAAAGGTGCAGAAATAGATCTTGGAGATACTCCAGATTTGTTTCCAAGTATGTGTGTTTTAGGAGCAGTTGCAGAAGGAAAAACATTTCTTAAAGGTGCTCCTCATTTGCGTTACAAAGAAACAGATCGTATCAAAGCTATGGTTACAGAATTAAGAAAACTTGGTGTAAAAGCAGAAGAATTACCAGATGGAGCTATAATTGAAGGAACTACAAATTTCACCCCAGCTTTAATTAATACCTATGATGATCATCGTATTGCCATGTCTTTTGCTATTTTAGGTTTAAAAACAGGAAATATAAAAATAGAAAATCCTGAATGTGTAGCTAAATCATTCCCAAATTTTTGGGATTACATAGAAAAGCTTTATGGATAAAATTATTTTAATTGGTTTTAGATGTACTGGTAAAACCACTATTGGGAAAAAACTGGCAGAAGTTTTAAATTGGAAATTTCTGGATTTAGATGTAGAAATTCAAAAAAAAACTGGAAAAACTATAAAAGAAATGGTAGAAGAAAAAGGATGGGATTATTTTAGAAAATTAGAAAAAGAAGAAATGAAAAAATTAAAGAATATAAAAAATGCAGTAATTGCTCTTGGAGGAGGAAGTGTGATTCACCAAGAGGAAATGGAAAAACTTTTAAATGGGAGTTTAGTAATATGGTTATATTCTTCACCTGAAGTTATTTTAGAAAGAATAAGAAAAGATGAAAAAACTGCTTTACAAAGACCACCTCTTAAAG
>QNAZ01000060.1 GCA_003641645.1 Thermodesulfobacteriota bacterium | reverse complement strand
GTTGCTAAATCTGAAGAAGAACTTGTTAGTTTATTTGAACTTAAGAAAAGAGGAGAATATAATGGAGTAGAAATTTATTTAATAACAGAAAAAGAACTTAAAGAAATAGAACCAAACGCAAAAACTTACAAATATGCTTTATGGAGCCCGAATACCTCAACTGTGAATCCATCAGAAATTCTTTTAAGTTTGTTAAAAGAACTGAAAGAAAAAGAAGTAAAAGTTTTTTTTAATACACCTTATAAAAGAAAAATAGAAGAAAATGTAGTTGAAGCAGGAGATTACATTTTTCAAGGAGAAAAAATAATAAATGCTGCGGGTCTTTACGCTGATAAAATAGCAAAGGATTTTGGTTTCTCTAAAAATTATGTTCTTATTCCTTTTAAAGGAGTTTATCTTGAATATGAAGGATCTAAGTTAAATATCAAAAGAAATATTTACCCTGTTCCTAACCTTAAAAATCCTTTTTTGGGTGTTCATTTTACTATAAAAGTTGATGGAACTATTAAAATTGGTCCTACTGCAACACCCTGTTTTTGGAGAGAAAACTATAAAGGTTTATCAGGATTCAACATCTCTGAGTTTTTAGAAATCTTAAAATTTGATATAAAGTTATTTATAAAAAACAAAAATTTCAGAAAAATAGCTTTTGATGAACTCAAAAAATATTTAAAAAGCTACATGCTAAAAGAAGCATCTAAACTTGTAAAAGATTTTGATCTTGATGGATTCATACATTGGGGCACTCCGGGGATACGTGCTCAACTTATTGATATAAGAAATTTACAATTAGTTCATGATTTTGTTGTAGAAGGAGATGAAAAAAGTATTCATATACTTAATGCAATTTCTCCTGCATTTACAGCTTCCTTACCTTTTACAAGATTTGTTGTGCAGGAATATATCTTAAAGTCTGGAGGTAAAAAAGATGGGTAAATTTAAAAAATTTGAGACTGCTCTTGAAGGGGTTTATATACTTGAACCAACTGTCTTTGAAGACCACAGAGGTTTTTTTATGGAAAGTTATAATAAAAAAGATTTTGAAGAAATTGGTTTATTTTTTAATTTTGTCCAGGATAATCATTCTCTAAGTATACATGCTTTTGTTTTAAGGGGTCTTCATTTTCAACTCAATCCAAAAGCTCAGACCAAAGTTGTGAGATGTTTAAAGGGGGCTATTTATGATGTTGTTGTTGATATAAGAAAAGGTAGTCCCACATTTGGCAAATGGATAGGTGTAATACTTACCGAATATAACAAAAGACAAATTGTAGTTCCTAAGGGTTTTGCCCACGGTGTTTTAACACTTGTACCTAACACAGAAATACTTTATAAAGTAGATGAATACTATTCTCCAGAACATGATAGGTCTATAAGATGGAATGACCCTGACTTAAAAATAGATTGGCCAACAAGTAATCCTATTCTTTCTGAAAAAGATAAAAATGCACCATTTTTAAAAGATATTTTAGAAGAAATAAATTTTTACTATGAGGGAGGTTCAAAGTGAAAACAGTTTTAGTAACAGGTGCTGGTGGTTATATTGGTTCTGTTTTGGTTCCTAAACTTTTATCTAAAGGCTACAGAGTAAAGGCTGTGGACAGATTTTTCTTTGGTTTGGATAAATTAAAGCCTCATGAAAATTTAGAAATAATAAAAGATGATACAAGAGTTTTATCTGAAGAGCATTTTAAAGATGTTGATTTTGTAGTCGACCTTGTTGCAATTTCTAATGACCCAACTGGTGAAAGATTTAATGAGGCTACATGGCAAATAAATCACTATTCAAGGGTTAGAACAGCAAAAATTTCCAAAAGATTAGGAGTTAAAAGATATATTTTTCCTTCAAGCTGTAGTATATACGGTTTTCAAGAAAATATAGTAGATGAAAACTCTCCTGTAAACCCTTTAACAACTTATGCAAAAGCAAACCTTCAAGCAGAAAAAGATATTATTCCTCTGGCTGATAAAAATTTTATCGTAGTTGCTCTTAGGTTTTCTACTGTATTTGGATATAGCCCAAGGATGAGATTTGACCTTGCTATAAATGGAATGACTTATGGTGCATGGAAAACAGGTAGACTTCCGTTAATGAGAGATGGAACCCAATACAGACCATTTGTGCATATAGAAGATGTAGCAGAAGCAGTTATAAAATTTTTAGAATTTCCAGATGAAACAAAGATAAATGGAGAAATTTTTAATGTAGGTGGAGATGAATTAAACTATCAAATAGGTAAGCTTGGTAAAATAGTTGCTGAATTAGTGGAAAAAGAAACAGGTAAAAGCGTAGATATAGATTGGTATGGAGACCCAGATAAAAGAAGTTATAGAGTGTCTTTCAAAAAGATAAAAAATGTGATTAACTGGACACCAAAAAGAAAAGCAGAAGATGGAGTAAAAGAGATTATCCAAAAACTTGAGTCTGGTGAAATTGATAAAACAATTCAAACTATAACACTTGATTGGTATACAGAACTTGAAAAATGGTATAATCTGATAAAAGAGCTTGAAATGTATGGAGGTATTTTAAACATAAAGTTTGATAAGGAATCTTTAAGATGAAAATATTAATTACAGGAGCAAAAGGTCAACTTGCAAAAGAATTTTCAAAAAAACTGACAGAAATAGAAGAAAATTTTGTAGCCCTTTCAAAACAAGAATTAGACATATCTAATTTTAAAAGAGTTATTGAAGTTTTTAAGGAGATAAAACCTTCTATCGTTATAAACTGTGCAGCTTACAATCTGGTTGACAGGGCAGAAAATTTCCCTTTTGAAGCTATAAAGGTTAATTCTTTAGGAGTGGCTAATTTAATTTTGGCATGTAATAATTATAAAGTTAAGCTTGTTCACTTTTCAACAGATTATGTTTTTGACGGTTCAAAAGAAGGACTTTACACTGAAGCAGACAATCCTAATCCTTTAAACGAATATGGCAAGAGTAAACTTTTTGGAGAATATTTTATTCAGGAGCAGATGGAAGACTATCTTATCTTTCGCACAAGCTGGGTTTATGGTGAAGGCAAACAAAATTTTATTTATAAACTTTTGCAATGGACTCAAGCTCAAGATTATTTAAGGATTGCTTGTGATGAGTTTTCTGTTCCAACATCTACAAGAACTATAGTTGAAATAACTTTAAAAGCAATAAATGCAGGGTTGACAGGACTGTATCATCTTGTAAACTCAGGTTATGCCTCTCGTTATGAATGGGCTAAAGAGGTTTTTAGAATTAAAGGAATTAAAAAATTTATCTATCCAGCTTATCAAGCAGATTTTAATTTACCAGCTAAACGACCAAGATTTTCTGCAATGAGTAATGAAAAAATATGTAAAAATTTAGAAATAAAAATAAAAAATTGGAAAGAGGAATTGAGAGAAGTTTTAAAATGAAAAAAAATCAAAAATTTCCTTCTAAAGAACTTTTAGAAAAAGTTTTTATAGGAGATTTGCATATTCATTCTAAGTATAGTCGTGCTTGCAGTAAATTTATGGAAATTCCTATTTTAGCTAAAATTGGAAAATTAAAAGGGCTTCAGCTTATAGGAACTGGAGATTTTACTCATCCAATGTGGTTAAAAGAATTAAAAGAAAATTTAGAATATGACCCTGCCTCTGGTCTCTATTTTTTTAATAAGCTTCCTGAGGGACCGAGATTTATTTTAACTTCTGAAGTTTCTCTTATATTCTCCCAACATAACAAATCCAATAGAAGAGTTCATCTTCTCATAATAGCACCTGATTTTGAAACAGTAGAAGAAATTAATCTTTATTTATCAAAGCTGGGAAATCTTCTTATAGATGGAAGACCTACTTTTGGAATAAGTTGCAAAAAATTAACCTTAGATTTAATTAAAATTTCTGATAAAATCTTAATTATTCCTGCTCATGTCTGGACTCCGTGGTATTCTCTGTTTGGAGCTTTTTCAGGTTTTGATTCTATGGAAGAAGCTTTTGAAGAAGCAACACCTTATATTTATGCTATAGAAACTGGGCTTTCTTCTGATCCAGAAATGAACTGGAGAATTTCTAAACTCGATAACATTACTTTAATTTCTTGTTCAGATGCCCATTCCCCTCCTAAATTAGGAAGGGAAGCAACAGCCTTTTTTTATCCTTTAACTTATGAAAATATTTATCATTCTATTAAAAATGGGACTATTGCTTTTACAATAGAATTTTATCCAGAAGAGGGAAAATATCATTACGATGGACACAGAGCTTGTAAAGTATGTCTTTCTCCTAAAGAAACCATGGCTTTAGGCTATAAATGCCCAAAATGCGGAAATCCTTTAACTATAGGAGTTCTTCACAGAATAGAACTTTTAGCTGATAGAGAGGAAGGATATATTCCACCTAATAAACCTCTTTCTGTGCATTTAGTTCCTTTTATAGAAATAATAGCTGAGGTTTTTAATCTTAGTAAGCAAAGTAAATCCGTAGAAAAATTATATGAACAATATATTTCTATGGCAGGAACTGAATTTGAAATTCTTTTAAAAATAGATCTAAAAGAACTTGAAAAAATCTTTCCACCAAGATTAATAGAAGCTATTAAAAGAGTTAGAGAAGGAAAAATATTTGCTAAACCGGGTTATGATGGAGAATATGGGGTTATAAAAATTTTTGAAGCACCTGAAGAAGAATCTTCAGCAGGTTTAAAACAACAAAGCCTTTTCTCTTTGCAATAATTGCAATAAATTTGAAATTATTGCATTATTTAAATTAACTAATTACTTGTTTAATCCTTTATAAATTTTAGGTACAATTTTTGAGAGTATTTAATTAAAATTCTAAAGCAGGAGGTAGTAAAAATGAGAATCCCTAAATTTTTAATTTTAACTTTGGTTTTAGTTTACTTTTTAATCCCTCTTAATCTAAAATCTTCTTATGGAGAGGATATAGATATAGGAATTTCTATAAGTGATGGTAGACTTTCACATTTATATTTTTCTATAGGGGATTATTATAGAATTCCTGTAGAGGAAATAATTATTATTAAAAAGAGATACCCCTTTATTTTAGAAGAGGAATTACCTATAATCTTTTTAATCCATAAATATCGTAGAATAGAACCAGAAATAATTATAAAAATGAGAAAGAGAGGATATTCCTGGTATAATATAATGATTTATTTTGGATTGCACCCAGATATTTTGTTCAGAGATTATATAGTAATTTATGGTCCACCTTATGGTAAGGCTTGGGGATATCATAAAAAACATAAAGGGAAAAAAATCATTATTTATGATGATAGAGATATTATAGAATTATCAAATATCAAATTTTTAGCTGAATATTATCATGAAGACCCAAAAACAATTATTGAATATAAAAAGAAATATCCAAAATATGTAGAAATTAATAAATTTCTCTTTAAAAAACACAAACTACATAAAAAACTACATAAAAATAATCATAAATCAAAGAATCGTCCTTTTTAATGAAAGACTCCTAAAACTTAAAAATTAGAAGCCCCCTTTTTAAAAAAAGAGGGCTGAAAATGGTTTAGTGAGCTTCTTCAGCTGGTTTTTCTTGAGCAGCTTTTTCTTCAGCTGGTTTTTCTTCAGAAGCTTTTTC
>QNAZ01000059.1 GCA_003641645.1 Thermodesulfobacteriota bacterium | reverse complement strand
GCATTTAATATAGCACCTCCTGTTCCAAGGAGTTCCTGCTCTTCAAAAATTTGAATTTCTAATTGAGGATTTCTATTTTGATAAGATTTTAAAAAATTTAGAAGTTTTTCTTTTAAATGAAAAACATTTATTCCTATAGAAGTTATTCCTAATTTTTTTAATTGATCTAAAATAATCTCAATTATAGGTTTTCCTAAAATTGGAAAAAGAGGTTTAGGTAAGATTTTAGTATATGGTAAAAGACGAGTTCCTTTACCTGCTGAAAGGATAAAAGCTTGCACGTAAAAATTATACTTTTTTAGATGAAATTTCCTTTGTAGAAGAAGTAGCAGTATCTATTTTTTTATTTTCTAATTTTTCAAGATCTTCTTTTACATCAGCACCTTTTATAGCTTCTTTGAAAGAACGAATTCCTTTTCCTAAACCTGCACCAACTTCAGGTAATCTCTTAGCACCGAAAATTAACAATGCTAAGAAGAGAATAATAAATAACTCCTGACCACCTAAATTAGGAAACATATTAACCTCCTATTCTTTAAATTCTCCCAATTTTACCAAAATTATACCTATTTCATAAAGAAGTGTCAAGGGTATAGCTAAAAGGAGCTGATTTAAAGGATCAATTCCTGAGGTTAAAATAGCAGCTATAAAAAAGGACAAGATTATAGCATAAGGTCTAAAATTTTTTAATTGAGTAGAAGTGACCAAATCCAATTTAGAAAGAAGAAATAAAAAAGAAGGAATTTGAAAAAGAATACCGAAAATAATAAAGATTTTTAAAACAAAAGAAATATATTCTTTTAAAAATGGTTTGAAAATAAGAAACTTTTCTCCAAAAGAATATAAAAATTTAAGAATAGCCGGAAGAAAAATATAATAAGCTAAGAGATCTCCGATCAAGAAAGAAAAACATGTTAAGAAAAGAGCACTTTTTACCCATTTTCTTTCCTGAGGATAAAGTCCAGGAGCTATAAAGAGCCAAATTTGATAAAAGATATAAGGACTTGAGATTATAAAACCTACAATTATAGATAATTTTATATAAGCAGTAAATACTTCTGGGAAAGTTCTAAAAAATACTGTAAATTGAGAAGGAATGAGTTTATAAAGAGGAAGGAGTAAAAAATTTATAATATGTTTAGCTAAGAGATAAGAAATAATAGTGCCAACTATCCATCCTATAAAGGATTTAATTAAACAACTTCTTAATTCAAGAAAATGTTCTATAAGAGTTTGTTTTTTTTCTCCTTCTATTAATTCATGCATTTATTAAATTTTCTATATTTTTAGCTATGTTCTCAGGATCTAATCCAGCTAATTTAAATAGTTCCTTAGGACTTCCTGAGGACATAGGACCTTTTAAACCTAATAGCTTAAGTTTTACAGATTTATTTTTTAAAGCAAAAAATGAAGCTATTTTACTTCCTAATCCAGTTTCTACCAAATGATCTTCTACTACTAAGATATTTTTAAATTCAGAAGCTTTTAAGAGATCTTTTTCTGGAAAAGGTTTTATAGAAGCTATATTTAATAAAGCAACTTCAATACCTTTACTTTTAAGAATTTCCCACGCAGAAAGAGCATAATGAGACATAGTTCCATAAGTGATAATTACACCTTTGTTTCCCATTCTTATCCAATCTGCCTTTCCAGGAATAAATTGATAATTTTCATCAAAATAAGGTGTACCATTTTCCTTTGTAATAATGGGAATTTTAGATCTCCCCATACCTACAAAAATATTTCCAGATCTTTTAGCAATACATCTTATTATATGATCTGTTTGATTTGGATCCGCAGGTATATAGATTTCAAAATCTGGAAGATTAAATAAAATACCCAAATAATCTATACAATGATGTGTAGGTCCATCTTCTCCTACATCAGCTCCTAAATGAGTAGAAACTACTTTTAAAGCGGTTTTATTAAGGGAATTGAGTCTCAATTGGTTATAAACTTCATCTATAGCAAAAACACCAAAAGTTGAGAAAAACACAAGAAAACCTTCTTTTGAAAGAGCTCCAGCAATTGTAGCTGTATGGTGTTCTTGGATGCCTGATTCAAAAAATGCTGAAGGAGAAAGTTTTTTGAAAGCGCCCATCTTTACAGAGCTTTCTAAATCACATGTAAGTCCTAAAATTTTAGGAGGTTTGTTTGGCAGATTATTTTTTTCTGCTAATTTTAATAAAGCATTTCCATAAGCACTCCTACAATCAATTTTTGTTTCAGGAGAATAAATAGTTATTTCTGGAATTTCTATTTCCACAGAAATAGGATTATGAGGTTGATGAGGAAAAGAAACTTTCCAAATTTTTCTTTTTTCTTTTAAAATCTCAAGTTCTTTAGGATCAAAACCAAGCTCTTCTAAAGCTTTTTTTGCTAAATCTTCAGGGAGAGCCATTCCATGCCATTTTGGGTCATTTTCCATAAAAGAAATTCCTTTTCCCATTGTTGTATGAGCTAAAATAGCAGTAGGATTATTTGGCTTTTCAACTTTCCTTTTTATAACTTTTTTTAAAGCTTTAAATATCTCAGAGTAATTATGTCCATCTATTTCAATTACATTCCAGGAAGTTGCTAATATTTCTTCCTTAATATTTTGAGGCATTACTTCTGAAATATTCCCACCTATTTGAAGTTTATTATAGTCAATCAAAACAATTAAATTATCAAGTCCAAATTTTACAGCCCAACGTCTGGCTTCTATTACTTGTCCTTTTTGTTGTTCCCCATCTCCCATTAAGCAGAAGACTTTATTATTAAGTCCTTTTAATTTAATAGCTTTAGCCATTCCACAGGCTGCTGAAAGTCCTTGTCCGAGGTTACCGGTGTTCCATTCTACTCCAGGCACTGCTTGTTCTACATGCCCAGCAAAAGCTGAACCAGCACGTCTGAATTCCATTAAAAAAGGTTCTTCTGGAAAAAAACCATATTCACAAAGAACACTATATACACCTGGGCTAATATGCCCTTGACTTATTACTATTCTATCTCTATCTTCAGATCTTGGATTTTGAGGATCTATTTTAGCAATACCATATAATACCAAAAGCATACTTAAAGATGAAAGAGAACCTCCTGGATGACCACTACCTGCTAAGGTAGTAGCTAATATAATTCTTCTCGCACATCTTTTAAAAGCAAGTTCTAAAAATTGAAGTTCATCTTTAGATAAGTCATCTTTATTAATATCAAATTTCATCATAAGAACTCCTTTCTTAATTTACCAGAAATTGTAAAAGACATTTATAACTTGATAAAGAGAAAAAATCAAGAGGAAAATTAGAAAAAATTTTATGAAGTTTTTTTCTCTCTTTTCATTGCTATAATTCCAGTTCTTGCAATTTCTTTAATTCCCATTGGTCTTAAAAGTTCTATTACAGCTTGTAATTTATCTTTATCTCCTGTAACTTCGATTATATAACTTCTGGGACTTACATCTACAATTTTACATCTAAAAATTTCACAAATTCTAAAAATTTCTTCTCTATTTTCTTTTTCAGCTTTTACTTTTACTAAAGCCATTTCTCTTTCTACATATTCTTTTTCTTCTGTAACATTTACAACCTTATACACATCAATCAATCTTCTTAATTGTTTTATAATTTGCTCAATAATTATTTCATCTCCATGAGTAACCAAAGTTAAATGAGAAAGGGTAGGGTCAAGAGTTTCAGCAACGCACAAACTATCAATATTAAACCCTCTACCACTGAAAAGACCTGCGATTCTTGCTAAAGCACCAGGAGTATTTTCTACCAAGACTGAAAGAGTATGCCTTTTTTCTTCCATTCTTTAACCTCCTAATTATACTAAAATCATCTCAGTAGTTGCTTTACCTGCAGGAACCATGGGAAATACATCTTCTTCTGGAGCAATATGGACATCTAATATAACTAAAGTATTCAGGCTTAATACTTTTTTAAGTGCAGGTTCAACTTCTTGAGGTTTTGTAATTCTTATTCCTATTGCTCCATAAGCATCTGCCAATTTAACAAAATCAGGTAATATATGAAATTTTACTTGAGAATATCTTTTTCCATAAAATAACTCCTGCCATTGTCTCACCATACCCAAATATCCATTATTAAGAATAATTATTTTAATAGGCAACTTTTGTTCCATAGCAGTTGCCAATTCTTGAATATTCATTTGAATAGATCCGTCACCTGCAATGTCTATAACTAATTTATCAGGATTCCCCATTTTAGCTCCTATAGAAGCAGGGAAACCAAAACCCATAGTTCCTAAACCACCAGAAGTAATAAGGGTGCGGGGGTATTTAAATTTATAATACTGAGCAGTCCACATTTGATTTTGTCCTACTTCTGTAGCAATAATTATTTCACCCTTAGTTAATTCGTAAAGTTTTTCTATTACAAACTGAGGTTTTATATAATTAGGATCATTTTTATAAGAAAGAGGATATCTTTTTTTCCAAATATCAATTTGTTCCCACCATTCCTTAAATCTTTCTTTCCAATATTTTTTGGGTTTTCCTGCATTTTTAATAATTTCCCAAAGTTTAATCAAAGCCCTTTTACAATCAGCTACAATAGGAACATGGACTTTAACATTTTTTTGAATTGAAGTAGGATCTATATCAATATGAATAATTTTTGCACTTGGAGCAAAGGCATCTAATTTTCCTGTTACACGGTCATCAAATCTTGCACCAATAGCTAATAAAACATCACAATTAGCTACTGCCATATTAGCATAATAAGTGCCATGCATTCCAAGCATACCAAGAGACTGATTATGATCCCCTGGAAAGGAACCTAATCCCATAAGAGTCATAGTAACAGGTAAGTTTAAAGTTTCAGCTAATTTATATGCTTCTTCAGAGGCATTAGAAGAAATTACACCTCCTCCTAAGAGTAAAACAGGTCTTTCTGCTTGTTCAAGAAGAGAATAAGCTTTTTCTATTTGTTTGATATGAGGTTCATAAACAGGATTATAACTTCTTAAAGTTATTTCTTCAGGATACTCAAATTCGCCTTTAGCTTGTTGAATATCTTTTGGAAGATCTACCACTACAGGTCCTGGTCTACCAGTTCTGGCAATATAAAAAGCAGCTTTTAAAATTTTTGGTAAATCTTCAATTCTTTTTACTAAAAAATTATGCTTAGTAATAGGTCTTGTAATTCCAGTAGTATCAACTTCTTGAAAAGCATCATTTCCAATGAGTTTAGTAGGAACTTGTCCAGTAAATACTACTATAGGAATTGAATCCATATAAGCTGTAGCAATTCCAGTTATAGTATTAGTTGAGCCTGGACCAGAAGTAACTAAAGCAACTCCTACTTTACCAGTAGATCTGGCATATCCATCAGCGGCATGAGCTGCGCCTTGTTCATGTCTTACAAGAACATGCTTTATTTCTGGAGTTTTATATAGTTCATCATAAATATCAATAACAGCTCCTCCTGGATATCCAAAAACAACTTCTACATTTTCTTTTTTGAGGGCTTCTATAACCATTTGAGCCCCTGTCATTATTTTCCCCAACTTATTTCCCTCCTTTGTTTAGAATTTTAAAAATAGAAAAATTGAGAATTAAAAGGATTCAATCTATTTCTATCCCCTCGTATTT
>QNAZ01000058.1 GCA_003641645.1 Thermodesulfobacteriota bacterium | reverse complement strand
TTTTAACATTATATAAAAAAAATCAAATCTTGACAAGAGAAAAAAAACAAATAATAATTATTTTAAAAATTTTTGTAAAAAATAAATTTTAGGAGGTGTAATATGGCAGAAGTAATTTATGTAGTTGGACATAAAAAACCTGATACAGATGCTGTCTGTTCAGCTATTGTATTTGCTTATCTTTTAAATGAATGGAAGAAGACAGACTGTAAAATTATGAAAGTTGATAAAGAGGCTGTTCCTGTAGTTCAAGGAGAACCTAATGCAGAAACAAAATTTGTTTTAGAAAAATTTGGTGTTAAAATTCCTGAGATTATGACAGATGGTAGTGGAAAGACTGTTGCTTTAGTAGATCATTCTGATAAGGTTCAAAGTTTAGATAATATTGATAAAGCAGAAATTGTAGCAGTAGTTGATCATCATAAAATTGGTGATGTAACTACTCCTAATCCAATTCTTTTTGTAAATTTTCCTGTAGGTTGCACTGCAACAGTTTTAAAATTTCTTTTTGATAAAACAGGAATTGCAATTCCCAAGGATTTGGCAGGACTACTCTTAGCTTCTATTTTAAGTGATACTGTAGTTTTTAAATCTGCAACCACTACTCCTATGGATAAAGAAGTTGCAGAAGAATTAGCTAAAATTGCTGGTATAGATGATATAGTAAAGTTTGGTATAGAAGTTAAAGCTAAACTTTCTGATGTATCTGGAATGACAGCAAAAGATATTATAATGAGAGATTTTAAAGATTATGATATGAGTGGTAAGAAAGTGGGAGTAGGACAGATTGAATTGGTAGATCTAAATATAATAAAAGATAGATTAGAAGAAATTTATACTGAATTAAATAATATTAAACAAGACGGAGCTTATCATACAATAGTGCTTATGCTTACGGATATTATGAAGGAAGGAACAGATTTAATGGTTATTACTGATGAGCCTAAGATAGTTGAAATTACATTTGGTAAGAAGTTAGAAGGTAAAAGTGTTTGGTTACCAGGAGTAATGAGTAGAAAGAAACAAGTTGTTCCTCCTCTTGAAAAAACCTTTGCAAATCTTTAAAGAAAAGGGGGCTTTAAAGCCCCCTTTAATAATTGTAAATAGTTTCAATTTTTAAACTTATATCTGCAGATTTTACTGAATGGGTTAAAGCTCCGGAGGAAATATAGTCTACACCTGTTTTAGCAATTATTTCTATATTCTCAAAAGTTATACCACCTGAAGCTTCAATTTTTATATGCGATTTATTAGTTTTTATCATTTTTACTGCCTCTTTTAAATCTTCAACAGAAAAATTATCTAAAAGCACTATATCAACAGGTGCTTCTGATTTCAAAAGAACTTCTAATTCTTCCAAAGATTTAATTTCTATCTCAATTTTGAGATAATGGGGAATATTTTTTAACCTTTGGATAACCTCTTTTATTCCTCCCAAAGCTTTAATATGATTATCCTTTATTAATATTCCATCAGAAAGAGAAAATCTGTGATTTTTTCCTCCTCCTATCTTTACAGCATATTTTTGAAGGATTTTTAATCCAGGAAGAGTTTTTCGGGTATCAAGAAGGATGGTGCAGTAAGGAGTCAATTTTTTGACAATTTTACGAGTATATGTAGCAATTCCACAAAGATGTTGGAAAAAATTAAGAGCTACTCTTTCACCTTTAAGAATATTTTTAATTCTACCTTCTACAAAGCCTAACTTAGTTTGCTCTTTTATTTCAGCTCCCTCTTCAACTTGCCATATAATTTTTATTTCTGGATCTATAATATTAAAAACTTCTTCTACAACAGATTTACCACAAACAATGAGATCCTCCTTTGCTAAAAAAAAGGCTCTACCGTAAAGAGTTGAAGGAATCATAATTTCAGAAGTAATATCACCAAAAGGAAGATCTTCAGCAAGTGCTAATTTTACAATTTCTCTAATTTGCCATTTTTCTAACATTTTTTTCTTAATACCTCTGGAAAAATAAAATATAAGTCTTAATTTTTATCATAACTTAAGGGATTAAAAAGTAAAGTTTTAGGAGGGGGATGTTAATGGAAGAATTTGTCAAAGAATCTCAATCAAACGTAGAGAATAAGAAGTCTCAAGAAAAAGAAAAAGAGGTGATCTTAGAAGAATTAGAAGAACAGTTAAAACAGAAAGACGAAGAAATTAAACAATGGAAAGAAAGGGCTTTGAGATATGCTGCTGAACTTGATAATTTAAAAAAGGCTTTCAAAAGAGAAAAAGAAGAGTATTATAAATTTGCTTTAGAGGCAGTATTTAAAGAATTATTATTTAGTATTGATAATCTTGAGAGGGCTTTAGAAGCTTTTAAACAATCAGAAAATAAAGAAGCCTTAAAAGAAGGAGTTGAATTAACTTTGAAGTCTATAATACAAACCTTAGAAAAATTTGGATTAAAGCAATTTATTCCCTCTATAGGAGAACCCTTCCAACCTTATTTACATGAAGCCTTATCAACTGAAGAACATCCTGAGATTCCTGATGGAGGAATAACCAAGGTTTATCAGAAAGGATATAAGCTTCATGATAGAATTATAAGACCTGCATTAGTTTGCGTATGTGTAGGAAAAAAGGAGGATAAAAAATTTTCATCAGAAGAGACTAAAGAAAGTGAAGAAAAAGTAATAGAAATGGATAAAAATTAATAAGGGGAGGGGAGATAAAATGGCTGGAAAGATACCGGTTGTTGGTATTGATTTAGGGACTACTAATTCTTGTGTTGCTATTTTAGAAGGAGGCGAACCTAAAGTAATTCCTAATCGTGAAGGAACAAGAACTACACCCTCAGTAGTAGCTTTTCAGGAAAGTGGAGAAATACTTGTAGGTCTTCCTGCTAAAAGACAAGCTATAATAAATGCTGAAAATACTATTTTTGGAATTAAAAGATTAATGGGAAGAAAATTCAATGATTCTGTTGTTCAAGAGTGGAAAAAAAGAATTCCTTATAAAATTATAGAAGCTCCTAATGGTGATGCTCATGTTGAAGTAAGAGGAAAAAGATACAGTCCTCCAGAAATATCTGCAATGATTTTAAGAAAAATTAAACAGGACTTAGAAGAATATCTCGGATGCGAGGTAAAAGATGTAGTAATAACTGTTCCTGCATATTTTGATGATACTCAAAGACAAGCAACAAAAGATGCAGGAAGAATTGCAGGACTTAATGTATTGAGAATAATTAATGAACCTACAGCAGCATGTTTAGCTTATGGACTTGAAAAGAAAAAAGAGGGATTGGTTGCTGTTTTTGATCTTGGGGGAGGGACTTTTGATATTTCTATTTTGGAGATTGGGGAAGGTGTTTTTGAAGTAAAAGCAACTTCAGGAAATACCTTTTTAGGTGGAGAAGATTTTGATATGAGAATCGTAGATTATATCGCAGAAGAGTTTAAAAAAGAACATGGAATAGATTTAAGACAGGACAAGATGGCTTTACAAAGGCTTAAAGAAGCTGCAGAGAAAGCTAAAATTGAACTTTCAAGCACTTTAGAAACAGAAATTAATTTACCTTTTATTACAGCAGACGCCTCTGGACCCAAGCATTTAGTCATGAAGCTTACCAGAGCAAAACTTGAAAGTCTTGTAGAAGACCTTATTGAGAAATTAGAGGAGCCTTGTCGTATAGCTATGCAGGATGCTGGAATAACTCCTAAGGATATAAGTGAAGTAATTCTGGTTGGTGGAATGACTCGTATGCCAAGAGTTCAGCAGAAGGTAAAAGAGATCTTTGGTAAAGAGCCTGTCAAAGGTGTAAATCCAGATGAAGTAGTTGCTATGGGTGCTGCTATTCAAGCTGGAGTGTTAAAAGGAGAAGTTAAAGATATTCTTCTTTTAGATGTTACTCCTCTTTCACTTGGTATTGAAACCCTTGGAGGGGTATTTACAGTTATAATTCCAAGAGGAACAACTATTCCAACAAGAAGAAGTCAAATTTTTACTACAGCTGCTGATAATCAAACTGCAGTTACTATTCATGTTTTGCAAGGTGAAAGACCAATGGCAAAAGATAATAAAAGTATTGCCCGTTTTGATTTAGTGGGAATACCTCCTGCACCACGAGGGGTTCCTCAAATTGAAGTCACTTTTGATATAGATGCTGATGGAATTTTGCATGTAACTGCTAAAGATCTTGGTACAGGAAAAGAACAGTCTATTGTAGTAAGACCATCTTCAGGTTTATCTGAAGAAGAGATTCAAAGAATAATTAAAGAGGCTGAACAATATGCAGAAGAAGATAAAAGAAAGAAAGAACTTGCAGAAGCTCGTAATCAAGCTGATAGCTTGATTTATTCTGTAGAAAAAACTTTAAGAGAACTTGGAGATAAAGTTCCTGAAAATTTGAAAAAAGAAGTGGAAGATAAGATAACAGAGCTTAGAAAAGTTATGGAGAAAGAAGATATAAATGCTATTCGTAGAGCAAGTGATGAATTAACACAAGCATCTTATAGACTTGCAGAAATGCTTTATAAAGAAAAAGCATCTAAAGCTGCTGGAGCTTCTGGAACTACAAAAGAAGCTGGAGGTGCTTCTAAGGAAAAAGGTAAAGATGATGTTATTGATGCAGATTTTGAAGAAATGAAATAAGGGGGGGGTTCCCCCCATTATTTTTAGTTTATTTTTAAATTATGAAATCTTTCAAAATAGCTATTTCAATGGGATGTCCTGCTGGTATAGGTCCTGAAATAATTTTAAAAACACTTTATTATTTTCAAAAAACTAATCCAGAAGTTCTAAAAAAAATTATTATTGTAGGAGATAAAAAAGTTCTTTCAGACAATGCTCATAGCTTAGGTTATTCTTTACCTGAAGTAGAAATAGATTCAATTTCTGAATTAAATATAAAACCAGGAATCCCAACCTTAGAAGGATATAAAGCTATGGCTGATTATTTTTACAAAGCTATAGAATTAGCTAAAAAAAAAGAAGTTCAAGCAATTATTACAGCACCTATTAGTAAAGAAGGTCTTAATAAGGTAGGAGTTAATTATTCAGGGCATACAGAATGGTTAGCTAAAGAATTTAATGTAGATAAATATGCGATGACATTTTATGGAGAGAAAATGATAGTATCCTTAGTTACTATTCATATTCCTTTGAAAGAGGTTCCTAAAAACATAACTCCAGATAAAATATTTGATGTTGCTAAACTTTCTTATGAATTTTTAAAAAAATTGAAAATTACTGATCCTAAAATGGCTATTTGTGGATTAAATCCTCATGCAGGAGAAGGAGGTCTTTTAGGAAAAGAGGAAGAAACTATTATAAAAGAGGCTTTACAAAGGTGTAAGAAAGAAGGAATCCCTCTTTCTGGTCCTTATCCTTCAGATAGTTTATTTTATTGGGCTTATAAAGGAAGGTTTCATTTGATTATAGCTCTTTATCATGATCAAGGTTTGATTCCTTTTAAATTAATCCATTTTGAAGACGGAGTTAATATTACCTTAGGACTTCCTATTATAAGAACCTCTCCGTGTCATGGCACAGCTTATGATATAGCTGGCAAAGGTATAGCAAATCCTCAAAGTTTTATATCAGCTCTAAAACTTTCTTTAAGACTTCTTTCTAATTAAAACCTTGCTTTTTTAAAGTAAATAATATAAAATTTTTCAAGCATGTTTAAAAAGGCTATTT
>QNAZ01000057.1 GCA_003641645.1 Thermodesulfobacteriota bacterium | reverse complement strand
ATATATAATATCCTCTTTTTCTCCTAAATCTGCTACTAATTTCATAAGTTCTGGCAAAAAGATTATATTCTCCTCTGTAACCTTTTTTTTAGGTAAAATCATTTTTATAATATCTTTTATTTTGAATCCTTCTTTTATCTCTCTTAAAGCATGTAAAATTGAAACTCTAAGCATAGGTTCAGGATCTTTTTTAAAAAGTTCTATTAATTCTGGTAAACTTTCTTTATCTTTTAATTTTCCTAAGTATTCTGCAGCTGTAATTTGAACATTTTTAGAAGAATCATAAAGAGAAGCTCTTATAGCCATAATAGCTGATGATGTGCCAAGCTCAACTAAACTATCTAAAATAAGCTTTCGAACTTCTTTATTAGCATGATCAAGTTTAGAAGCTAAAAAGGCTACAGCTCCTTCTTTATCTGAACTTGAAGCAAAAATTTCTACAGCTGCATTTCTTAAATAAGCATCAGGAGAGGAAAATAATTCAAAAAGTCTTTCATAAATAGAAGAAATATCTATATTTTTTAAAGCTTCTACTATAGCATTCTTAACTGCTATACTTTCGTCATTGACTAATTTTTTAACTAAATCTGGAAGGAGTTCAGTAATATTATTATCCATAATATCATGCACTGCATAAATTCTTTCAGCTTCATCTGGATGATTTAATTTTTTTCTTAATTCTTTTATACTATCCATAAATCCTCCTAAGCTATCAATTAGCTAAACGATTTACTGCTTTTATTATTTCTTCTGCTATTTGATAACTTGGAGCTATAATTTCAACTCCTCCTCTTTCTATAGCTTCCTTAGGCATACCAAACACTATAGCTGTTTCTTCAGATTCTGCGATAGTAATACCACCTGCCTTCCTTATTTTTACCATAGCATTAGCTCCATCATCTCCCATTCCTGTAAGAAGAACCCCTATGGTATTTCTTCCAAAAACATTTAAAACTGATTCCATCATTATATCTACAGAGGGCATAAAGAGATGAGGTGGATTAGTAGAAAGTCTTACTCTAATAACTTCTGATCCTTTTTTCAATAAAAGATGATAGCCACCCTTTCCTAAATATCCATAGGATTTTTTAACAATATCCCCTGCTTCAGCTTCTTTAATAAAAATTTGAGAATAGGCATCTAATCTTTTAGCAAAAGAATTGGTAAAAGATGGGGGCATATGTTGAACAATAAATATTGCAGCAGGAAGATCTGCTGGTAATTCCGTAATAATATCCATTAAGGTTTTAGGACCGCCAGTAGAAGCTCCTATAGCTACTGCTACAGGAACTTCTTTGGCAATTTTTTCTATTTCTGGTATAGATGGTTTAATAACTTTTTTTCTGGGAAGAATTTTTTTTCTAACTTTTTTAAAAAGTTTATAGAAAATTAATTTCTTTTTAGCTGCTGCTTTTACTTTTTCTATAATTTCATCAGCTACTTGTTTTAAATTTAGTGATACAGTCCCTCCTGGTTTAGCAACATAATCAAAAGCTCCTAATTCTAAAGCTTGAAAAGTAATTTCAGCCCCTTCTTGGGTCAATGAACTCACCATAACTACTGGACAAATTTCTTCTTCTACAATATACTTTAATACAGTTAATCCATCCATACCTGGCATATTTACATCTAATGTAATCACATCAGGTTCGAGTTTACGTGCCTTTTCTAACGCATCTTCTCCATCTCGAGCTGTGGCTATTACTTCTATTTCAGGATCTGATTCTAAAATTTCTCTTAACATTTTTCGCATTAAAGCTGAATCATCAACTACCAAAACCCTGATCTTCTTTTTCATTCATTTTTATCCTTTTAAGTGTTTTCTTTTAGGTTTTTTTTTAGAAGAGGGTTCTGAAACCATAGTTTCTTCAGAAGACATTAAAGTTTCTAATTTTTCTTTTTCTTCATAACTTAAAACATTTAAAATATCTATTACTAAAATTATTTTGTTTTTTTCTTCCAATTTGCAAATTGCTTTAATAAATCGAGTATCTATATTTTCAGCAATAATTTCTGGTGGAATCTCTAAACTATCCTTTGGAACTCTCAAAACCTCAGAAACTGAATCTACTACAAAACCAACTAATTTCTCTTGCAATTTTACTATAATTACTTTGGTTGTTTCATCGTATGGACGAAATTCCATTTCAAATCTTTTTCTTAAATCGATAACAGGAATTACATTTCCTCTAAGATTCATAACACCTTCTACAAAATAAGGAGCTCTTGGAACAGAAGTTATACTTTCTACTCTATTAATCTCCTGAACATCTTCTATAGGAACAGCAAAATCAACTTCAGCAAGTTTAAAGGTAACTAATTGAATTTCTTCTGTAACTGTAGTAGTTTCTTTTTCTAATTTTTCTTCTTTTTTAACCATTTTCTTTAACTCCTCAATAGTTTTTTTATCAAATAAGCTTTCTTCAGAAATAAGCATAATAATTCTTTTTCCTTTTTCTAATTTTGCTATACCTTTTAAATTGTCACTTTTTTCAGTTTTCAAAATCTCAGGCGGTTTTTCTATAGAATCTTTTGACACTCTGATTACTTGTTTTATTCTATCTACTAAAATACCTATAGGGGTATTAAAGATTTCCAGCACTAAAATTCTTTGATCTTCTTTAATGTCTTCAGAAATAGCTTCTTTTAAATTTTTAAAATGCTCTTTTAATTTTTCGAATACAGGCACTATATCATTTTCAAAAAGTTGCAAAGCTGAGTCTTTATTATGTTCTTTAACCTTTTGTAAAATTATTTTAGCTAGTTCATGAAAAAGTTGGTGATCTTTTTTCATAGATTCAATAGCTTGATTTATTTTTTCACTTGAAGTAATAAATTTTTTCATCCACAAACCAAAGCCACATTTATTATAATCAAGTTCACCTTTAAAGGGACTTCTTGTTTCTATAGAATTTTTTAAATCTCTTACAAAATCTTCGTGTTCTTTCAAAATTTTATCTAATTCTTGATTTACATCTCTGGCTAAATCTGAAAAACCGAATATTTTTCTTAAATCTATTACAGGAAGTAAAGTATCTCTTACAGCTAAAATTCCAAGAATATATTCAGGAGTTTCTGGAACTTCAGTAATTTTACCTACTCTCAAAATTTCTTTTACTATTTCTATAGGAAAGGCATATTCTTCCTCAGCAATTAAAAAAGTAACTAATTGAATTTCTTCTATATGCTTTTTTTCTTCTTCCTTCTGTTCTTCTTTGAATACTTGGGTTTTTATTTCAGCTTCTGAAGTGGTTATCTCAATTTTACATAGATTTTCTAAATTAAGTTTAAGAATAAGTTGACCATTTTTTCTTATAACTCCAGAAATATATTCTTTTTCTATTTCAGAAGATAAAACTTGAGGAGGTGGCTCAACCTCATTCTCTTCTACATCTATTACTCCTTTTACTTGATCTACTATTAATCCTAAAAAAGTTTTACCTATATCTAAAATTAATACCCTGGTATGAGGAGTAATTTCTATATTAGGAATATCCAATTTAATATGAGTATCAATAACTGGAATAATAATTCCTCTTAAATTAGCCAGACCTTTTAAATATTTAGGGGCTTTGGGAACCTCAGTAATTTCTGGATATCTTATGATCTCTTTTATTAAATTAGTATCTATACCAAATATTTCTTTTCCTAATTGAAAAGTAACTATTTGGTTTCCCATTTTTATCCCCCCTTTTACATACTTTGTAATTCATCAGCAAGAGAAGCTATCTCTTCTATAGCTTGAGAAAGTTCTTGGACTCCTCTGGCTTGTTCTTCTGCTGCTGCAGCTGCTTCTGCAACAGCTTTAGCAGCTTCTTCAGCTGCTGAGGCAATTTGATCTATAGCTTTTTTAGATTCTTCAATAGCTTTTAAGGATTCCTGAGAAAGATCTAAACTTTCTTCAAGTGCTTTAAGTATATCCTTCATATCTTCTTCTATTTTAATAAGAGATTGAGATGCCACTTTTGATTTTTCTGCTTCTCCTTTAGCAGTTTTAGCAGCAAGTTCTATTTCTTGCATACATACATTAATCAAATCCTGTAAATTTCTTACTAAATCTTTAATTTTGTCTGCATTTTCTGCTGATTCTGTAGCAAGACTTCTTATATCACTTGCTACTACAGAAAAACCTTTACCATATTCTCCAGCTCGGGCTGCTTCAATAGAACCGCTTACAGCAAGCATATTGGTTAAAATTGTTACATTCATAATAACTTCAACTATTTTTTCAATCTTTCTGGTGTGTTTTTCTAAAATTTTTATATTTTCCAAAGCTTTTAAATTATCTTCAGCAGATTGTTTAATATTTTCAATCATATTATCCACATTGATTTTATTTTCAGCTAACAATTTGCTGACCCCTTCACAATCTTTTACAAGTTGATTTGCTCTACCTTCTATTTGCTTGGCAGAAGCTACAAGGCTTTCTACTATTTCACCGGCATTTTGAGTTTCTTTGGCTTGAAGTTCTGAAGCGGTTTTTATTTGATCAATAGCTTGAGCAAGTTCTTGAGCAGCTGTGCTGGTTTCTTCTATATTAGCAGAAAGCTCCTCTGCCATAGCAGCTACTTCTTCAGCAGATTTTTTAGTATCTGTAGAAGTTTTCAACTCTTCAGCTACTTGTGCTAATTCTTGAGAAGCTGTAGACATCTCACTAAATGCTTTTGCTTGCATTTCTGTTCCTTTTCTTGCTTCTTCTGCTGAAGAAGCAAGCTCTTCTGCTGCTGTAGCAATTTGTTCTGCACTTTTCAAAAAATTTTTTGCTTTATCTGAAGATTTATTTGCTACATTTACTATTTCTTCAGTTGCTTTTAAAAACTCATCCATTTTTTGAGCTATATTTTTTAATTCTTCACTTATTGTTTTCCCTTTTTCAGCCTCATTCTTAGCATTATTACTTATTTGATTAATTTCATCTACCACTGTTCTTACTGAATTTTGAATTTCTGCCACTAATTCTCTTATATCTCGAGCGCTTTTCTCTGAAGTCTCAGCAAGATTTCTAACTTCATCAGCTACTACTGCAAAACCTCTTCCATGTTCCCCTGCACGAGCTGCTTCAATAGCTGCATTTAAAGCTAATAAATTGGTTTGATCAGCAATCCTCACTACTGCTTGAACAATATTCCCTATTTCCTCAGATTGTTTTTCAAGTTCTTCCATCAGTTTAGAAGTTTCAATAGCAGCTTCAGAAGCATTATGAACACCTTCAATTAAAAGTTCAATTTGAGAAGAAGTGTCTGCTACCAAATTTTTAATACTTTTTACTTTTTCTAAATTCTGTTGAGCATTTTGAGCTATTCTTGCAGAGCCTTTTTCTATTTGAACTACAGAAGCACGAATTTGTTCAGAAGCACCACTTGCTTCTTCAGCACCAGTAGCAATCTGTTCCATAGAACGATTAAGTTCTTCTGCAGCAGAACTTGATTCTTCAATAGCTGAAGCAAGCTCTTCTGATGCTGCTGCTATTCTTTCAGCTATTTGTTGCTGTTTAGCAAGAGTTCGAGCACGAGCTTTTTCTTGAGCAAGTTTTTTAGCTTTCTCTCTTTTAAGAGACAAATCTTCTTCAGCTATTCCTTTAGGGTGTTCTTCTGGTTTTGCTAAACCTCTGTCTTTTACCCCTAATTTTTTTTCCTCAGCCATTTCTAACCCCCCCCTTATTT
>QNAZ01000056.1 GCA_003641645.1 Thermodesulfobacteriota bacterium | reverse complement strand
GTAAATGATATATTTCATTCTATGAGTGTTTTTCGGATAGAAGTTTCATCTAAATCCTCTTTTAAAGATGTAATTGGTGCTAAAACAAAAAGAAAAATTCAACAACATCTAAATATTCCTTTAGATGAAGTTTATTTTATAAAAGTATATTTAGTCGAAGGTAATTTTTCTGAAGAAATAGTAAAAACTTTTGCTGAATCTGCCCTTTGTGATCCTGTAATACAGATTTATAGTATTAATGATCCGATTTCTTTAAAACTGAATCTTTCTTTTGATTGGATTTTAGAAATTGGTTATCGTCCAGGAGTTACTGATAATGAAGGAAAAACCGCAGAGGAAGCCCTAAGTTATATATTAGAAAGACCCTTAGATCCTGATAAAGAAGGGGTTTATTTTGCTCGCCAATTTTTAATAAAAGGAAATATTAAAAAAGAAGTTGTTGAAAAAATTGCTAAAGAACTTCTTGCTAATGAACTTATAGAAAGGTGGTTTATTCTTTCTAAAGAAAAATTTTTAAAGGAAGGACTTTTCTATCCTGTTCCCCGAGTAACAGAATATTTTCCTCCTACAGTAGAAAAGTTTAATTTAAATAGTTTTTCAGATGAAGAGCTTTTAAAACTTTCCCAAGAAAGATTATTAGCACTCAATCTCAATGAGATGAAAACTATTCAAAAATTTTTTTCAGATCCTGAATTTATAAAATTAAGAAAAAATTACGGATTAGATGGTTCTATTACAGATGTAGAACTTGAAAGTATAGCTCAAACTTGGTCAGAACATTGTAAACATAAAATATTTAATGCTAAGATTTTTTATAAGGATCTCGATACCGGAGAAGAACTGATTATAGATGGTCTTTTTAAAACCTACATTAAAGGCTCTACTGAAAAGATTAGAAAAGAAAAGGGAGAAAAAGATTTTTGTCTTTCTGTTTTTGTTGATAATGCAGGAATTATAAAGCTTGATGAAAAATGGGCTTTGGCTTTTAAGGTAGAGACTCATAATAGCCCTTCGGCACTTGACCCTTATGGAGGAGCTTTGACAGGAATTGTAGGAGTAAACAGAGACCCTTTAGGGACAGGTAAAGGAGCTAAACTTATTTTTAATACAGATATATTTTGTTTTGCTCCTCCAGATTGGAATAAACCTTTGCCTCCAAGAATTTTGCATCCAAGAAGAATTTTTGAAGGTGTAAGAGAAGGTGTTGAACATGGAGGAAACCAAAGTGGTATTCCTACAATTAATGGTTCTATAGTTTTTGATCCTCGTTATCTTGGAAAACCTTTAGTTTATTGTGGAACAGGAGGGCTTTTACCTTTATATATAAACGGAAAACCATGCTGGAAAAAAGGTGCTAAACCTGGAGATTTAGTAGTAATGATTGGTGGAAAAATTGGTAAAGATGGAATTCACGGTGCTACTTTTTCTTCAGAGGCTTTACATGAAGGCTCTCCTGCTACAGCAGTGCAAATTGGAGATCCTATAACTCAGAAAAAGATGGTAGATTTTTTATTAAAAGCAAGAGATGAAAATTTATACAATTCCATTACTGATAATGGTGCAGGAGGGCTTTCTTCTTCTGTTGGAGAAATGGCTAAAGAATCAGGTGGTGCTGAAATAGATCTTGCTAAAGCTCCTCTAAAATATCCTGGACTTCGTCCTTGGGAAATTCTTCTTTCAGAAAGTCAGGAAAGAATGACTGTTGCTGTCTCTCCAGATAAGATAGAAAAGTTTCTGAATTTAGCAAAAAAAATGGGGGTATTAGCAACTGTTTTAGGAAAATTTACTAATTCTGGTTATTTTCATATCTTATATGATGGAAAAACAGTAGGTTTATTACCTTTGGATTTTCTTCATAATGGTGTTCCTCAACTCGAATTATATGCTGAATGGAAAACCCCTTCTTATCCATTAAACCCTAAAGTAGAACCTCCTGAAGATTATGAGAAAATTTTAAAAAAAATTTTAAGAGCCTATAATGTTTGTTCAAAAGAATATGTTGTAACTCAATATGACCATGAAGTTCAAGGAGGAAGTGTTGTTAAACCACTAATAGGTATAAATAATGATGGTCCCAGTGATGCAGCAGTGTTAAGATATGATTTAGAAAACGAAAGTGGAATTGTAGTTGCTCATGGAATCTGTCCTAAATTTTCTGATTATGATACTTACTGGATGGTAGCAAATGCTATAGATGAAGGAATAAGAAATGCAGTTTGTGTAGGTGGAGATATAGAATATATGGCAGGACTCGATAATTTTTGTTGGTGCGATCCTATAGAAAGTGAAAAAACACCTGATGGAAAATATAAATTGGCTCAATTAGTAAGAGCATGCAAAGCACTTTATGAGTTTACAAAAATTTATGGTGTTCCATGTATTTCAGGAAAGGATTCAATGAAAAACGATTATCTTATGCATTTAGGTCTTGATTCAGAAGGATTTAATCCTTTTGGAGTAGGAACTATACTTCCAGATGGGAGTTTAAAAATTTCCATTCCTCCTACTCTTCTTTTTTCTGTAATTGCAAAAATCCCTAAATATTATCTTGCTCAAACCATGGATGTTAAAAATCCTGGAGATTTGGTATATATATTAGGAATAACCAAAGAGGAACTGGCAGGTTCAGAATATTTTAATCTTTTGGGAATAAAAGGGGGAAAGATTCCTCAACCAGACCCACATCTTAATAAAAAAGTTTATCTTAAATTAAGAGATGCTATTTATTGGGGACTTATTGAGTCTGCTCATGATCTTTCAGATGGAGGTTTAGGAGTAGCTTTATCTGAAAAGGCTTTTTCTGGAGGATATGGAATAATGGTAGATCTTTCATCAGTTCCTTATGAAGGAGAATCAAGAGAAGATTATCTTCTTTTTTCTGAAAGTGCAGGAAGGATTTTGGTAACTGTAAAAAAAGAAAAAATGCGAGATTTTGAAAAACTTATGATAGGTATACCATGTGCTTTAATTGGTGAAGTAATTGCAGAACCAATTTTGTTAATAAAAGGACTTGATGGGAGAGTCATAATAAAAGAAGATATTAAAGAACTAAAAAGGGTCTGGCAAGAACCATTCAGTAATTGGTAAAGGAGTAAATTTATGAAAATAAGAAGTTTTATTTATCCTTCTAAAAAAGCTGACAGATATTTACAAAAGATTATAAATAGGGCTGAAGAATTTCCTAAAAAAATAGAAAAAGAAGTAAAAAAAATAGGAGATAAAGTTAAAAAAGAAGGAGATAAGGCTTTAGTTGAATATACTTATAAATTTGACGGAGTTCTTTTTAAGCCAAGAGAATTTAAAGTAGGTAAAGAAGAAATTGAAAAAGCTTATAAAAACATTTCTTCTGAACTCCTTTCAGCTATTAAGTTAGCTATAGAAAAAGTAAAAAAATTTCATTTAAAGTGTCTTCCACAATCTTGGTTTATGGATGAGGATTCAGAGATTGTTTTAGGTCAGATGATAAAACCAGTAGAGATAGCAGGTCTTTATATTCCAGGAGGTAAAGGAGGTGAAACTCCTCTTATTTCAACAGCCATTATGACAGCTGTTCCAGCTAAAATAGCAGGAGTAGAGAAAATTGTTATGGTTTCTCCACCAAGAAAAGATAAAAGTTTAAATTCTGCTTTACTTGTAGCAGCAAATGAAGCAGGTGTTGATGAAATATATAAAATTGGAGGTCCTTGGTCGATTTTTGGTTTAGCATATGGAACCGAGACTTTACCTAAAGTAGATATTATTTGTGGGCCAGGTAATATTTATGTTACTATTGCAAAAAGATTAGTTTCTTCTTTTGTAGGAATAGATATAGTAGCTGGTCCAAGTGAGGTATTAATTATTGCAGATGAAACTGCTAATTCTGAATTTATAACTTGGGATTTACTTGCTCAAGCTGAGCATGATCCAATGAGTTTAGCAATCCTTATTACTACTTCTAAAAAAATTGCTATAGAGGTTAAAAAATTAATACCCCAAGCTTTAAAAAAAGGCTTTAGAAGTGAAATAACTAAAGAAGCACTTTTAAAAAGAGGAAGTATTATAATTGTAAAAGACTTAAATACAGCTTTTTTATTAGCAAATCTTATTGCACCTGAACATTTAGAAATCATGATTAAAGATCCTATGGAATATTTACCTTTGGTTAAAAACGCAGGTGCTGTATTTTTAGGTGCTTATACTCCTGAAGCAATGGGAGATTATATTGCAGGTCCTAATCATGTTTTACCAACTATGGGGTTTGCAAGATTTACTTCCTCATTATCTGCAGAAAAATTTCTTAAAAAAATAAATTTTCTTAAATACTCCCCTTCAGCTCTTAAAAAAGAAGCAAAAAAGGTAATAATTCTTGCTGAAACAGAAAATTTACTTTCTCATGCTGAGGCAGTAAGAATAAGATTAAAAAAATAATTTTTTTAAAATACTAAGGAGGGTTCTATGAAAGAGTTTCATAATTATTTAGAATTTGCAGAAGAAATTATTGAAGATATTGATACCACTGTTGAAAATTTAGGTCCTTGTAAAATTCCTTCACCTTTAAAACTTCATCCTAATTGTTTTGTTTCTGAAGAGAACAGAGTTACTTTAAGAGTTAACTATAAATATCTTAAAGATAATCTTTCTAAAAATAAAGAAATTCCTTCTTTAGAACTTGCTGGTCCAAGACCTTATATTTATTTTGATCCATCTAAAGTAAAAGCAGGAATTGTAACTTGTGGAGGTCTTTGTCCAGGTATTAATGATGTAATTCGTTCTATTGTTATGACTCTTTATTATTCTTACAAAGTAAATAAAATAATTGGTTTTAAATATGGATTACAAGGATTTATTTCTAAATATGGACATGATGTAATAGAGTTAAATCCTGAAATAGTAAAAGATATTCATACCATGGGAGGAACTTTTCTTGGGACTTCTCGAGGGCATCAATCTATTGAGGAAATTGTAGATACTCTTGAAAGGATGAATATTCAGATACTTTTTATGATTGGAGGTGATGGGACTTTTAAAGCAGCTTATAAAATAAAAGAAGAAATTGCTAAAAGGAATCTTAAGATTGCTGTAATTGCTGTGCCTAAAACTATAGATAATGATATTTGGCTTGTCTCTAAAACTTTTGGTTTCGATACTGCTGTTGAACTTGCTTGCGAAGCTATTAGATGTGCCCATACAGAAGCCATAGCAGTTCCTAATGGAATTGGATTGGTTAAATTAATGGGTAGACATTCAGGGTTTATTGCTGCTGCTGCAACTCTTGCAACCAAAGAAGTAAATTTTTGCTTAATTCCTGAAATGGATTTTGATTTAGATGGAGAAAAAGGACTTCTTGCAGAATTAGAAAGAAGATTATATAAAAGAAAACATGCAGTGATTGTGGTAGCAGAAGGAGCAGGACAAAAATATGTTCAAAAAGATCCTCCAGAATACGATGCCTCTGGAAATATTAAATTAGGAGATATAGGTAAATTTCTAAAAGAAAGAATTGAAAAATATTTTAAAGAAAAAAATATAGAAATAGTAATAAGATATATTGATCCAAGTTATATTATAAGAAGTGTTCCTGCTAATGTAGAAGATAGAATTTATTGTGGATTTTTAGGACAATATGCAGTTCATGCTGCTATGGCTGGAAAAACAGGAATAATGATAAGTTATCTTAATGACCAATTCGTTCATATTCCTATTAAAGAAGCAATAAAAAGAAGAAAACAAATTAATTTACATAATAGATTTAGTCTTTCTTTTTTAGAGTCAACTGGACAAAAGTCCTTAAAAAATGTTTAAT
>QNAZ01000055.1 GCA_003641645.1 Thermodesulfobacteriota bacterium | reverse complement strand
TTCTATGATTTTATATTATTATCCTAAAAATCAAAAAGGTCTAAATGATCTAATTGAATTGAGAAAAAATTTTAATTTAGTTAATATTCCCTTAGTTTTAATTCTGGATAAATTAGATTCCAACTTTCTGTTATCAATTTCTGATTGGGCTGATGATTTTTTTACTCTTAATAAAGATCTTACAGAAGTTTTTTTAAGAATTGAATATAGTTTGAAAAGAATCGAAAGAATTTCTGATAATAATCCCTTAACAGGGCTTCCTGGAAATATTTCTATTTCAAAAGCAATAGAGAGAGTCCTTAAAAGTTCTAAACCTTATGCTATAGCTTATGTAGATTTAGACAATTTTAAAGCTTATAACGATACTTATGGATTCGCTCAAGGAGATGAAATGATTAAAAATTTAGCAAGAATTCTTACTTATACTGTGTCTGAATTCTCTAATAATGATTATTTTGTCGTTCATATAGGAGGAGATGATTTTGTTTTTATTGTGCCTTTAGAAAAAATTGAAACAATTTCTAAAGAAATAATAAAACGTTTTAATACTCTTATTCCTTCTTTTTTACACAAAAAGGATTTAGAAAGAGGCTATTTTATTTCTCTTAATAGAGTCAGAGAGACTTCTAAAATACCTCTTCCCTCTCTTTCTATAGCTATAATTCCAGTATATAAAAATAAATTTAAACATATAGGAGAAATTTCAGCAAGAGCAACAGAAATAAAAAGATTAATAAAAACCTTAGAGGGAAGTAATTACTTTATAGACAGAAGAAAATAGATTTTTTAAATGAAATTTTTAAAAATTTTATTCTCTCTTTTTTCTATTACTTTCCTCATTAGTTGTTCCTCTAAATATAAAAGTAAAATAACCTTTATGGTTGGAGGGGCACCAAATGAAGTGGCTTTTTGGGATAAAATTATCAAAGAATTTGAAGAACAAACAGGTATTGAAGTTGAAATTCTTAAACAACCTGCTGATACAGACCAAAGAAGGCAAAGTTTAGTTATAGCCCTTGCTTCCAAGGCAGAAGATCCAGATGTTTTTTTAATGGATGTTATATGGATAGCTCAATTTTCAAGATCAAACTGGTTAGAACCTTTAAATAAATATCTAAAAATGAGCTCCCTTTCTTTAGATATCTTCTTTAAAAATGTAGTGAATGAAGTTGACACTTATAAAGGAAAAATTATTGCTCTTCCAGTTTATATAGATGGAGGGATTCTTTATTATAGAAAAGATTTATTAAAAAAATTCGGAATTCAGCAACCTCCCCAAACCTGGAATGAGCTAATTAATTATTCTTTAAAAGTGCAAAATTTTATGAGAAAAAAAATTCCTAATTTTTATGGATTTGTATGGCAAGGAGCTCAGTATGAAGGATTAATATGTAATTTTTTAGAAATTGCTTCTTCTAACAATGGAGGAGTTGTTTTTAATAATCGTAAAATTATTCTTGATTCTCCTCAAAATATAAAAGCTCTGGAACTCCTTAGAGCTTTTATTCATCACTATAAAATATCTCCTCCTAATACATTTACTGAGATGAAGGAAGAAGAAACAAGAATATATTTTCAAAAAGGTTATGCTTTGTTTGAAAGAAACTGGCCTTATGCTTGGATATTACATCAAAAAGATGATTCACCAGTAAAAAATAAAATAGGAATTGCTCCTTTACCCCATTTTAAAAATGGTAAAATTGCTTCAACTCTTGGTGGATGGCATATAGGAATATCAAGATATTCTGATCATAAAGAGGAAAGCTGGAAATTTGTTGAATTTATTCTCTCATATAATATCCAAAAGAAATTAGCTTTAAATTTAGGATGGAATCCAGGAAGAAAAGATGTATATGAGGATAAAGAATTACTTAGAACTTTACCCCATTTTAAAAAATTAAAACATATTTTTAATAACCTTATTCCCAGACCTAATTTGCCTTATTATCCTTTAATTTCAGAAACTATGCAAAGATATATAAATGCCTCCTTAGCCAATAAATTAACACCTCAAGAGGCTCTAAAACTTGCAGAAAAAGAAATAAATTTTATGATAAAAAGATATGAAGAATGAAAACTTATTATAAAGAGGATCTTAAAACCTCTTTTATTTTTTTATTACCTGTTTTTATTCTTACACTTTTTTTCATATTTATTCCAGTTATAGCTACTTTTATAAACAGCTTTTTCAAAGATATTATTTTTCTCAATAAAAGGTTTGTTTTATTTCAAAATTATTTTTATTTATTAAGTGATAGTGGATTTTGGAATTCTTTAAAATTTACTATTATTTTTTTTATTGTTTCTGTTCCTCTTGAAATTTTTTTAGGAATTATCTTTACTTTGGTTCTAAATTACGAAATTCCTTATAAAGGATTCATAAGGGTTTGTGTGCTTCTTCCCTGGGCAATTCCAGCAGCAATTTCTGCAAGGTTATGGGAACTCATATATAATTATAGTTATGGTCTGGCAAATTTTCTTCTTTTAAAAATAAGAATAATTAATGAACCAATTAATTGGCTTGAAACAGGATTTTCAGCTTTTGTAGCTCTTGTTATTGCAGATGTATGGAAAACCACACCTTTTGTAGCTATCATTTTACTTGCAGGGCTTCAAGCTATACCAAAAGAGATATATTATCAAGCTGTTATAGATAGAGCAAATTTTTTGCAAAGATTTTTTAAAATAACACTTCCTCTTTTAAAACCTGCAATTATAATTGCACTTCTTTTTAGAACCATAGATGCTGTAAGAATTTTTGATCTTATTTATGTCCTCACAAAAGGTGGTCCTGGAGGAGCCACTACTTCCCTTTCACTTTATGCTTATAAATATTATATAACAGGAGATTTTGGATATGCTTCCTCTATCTCAGTTATCCTTTTTATAATATCCTTTATTGCCTCAATAATATACTTAAGAGTAGGAAAATTCAGACAGGAAGTTCTATGAAGGAAGAAAAACTTATAAAAATTTTATTCTTTATAGCTACCTTGTTTGTCCTTTCCTTTTGTCTTATACCTTTTTTATATATGTTAATTATAAGCTTTTGTAAAAGCTGGGACATCTTCTCTTTAAAAGAAATAGAATTTACTTTTTCAAATTATATTAAAATTTTAAAAGATCCAAGCCTTCATTGTTTAGACTATATTAAAAATAGTTTGATAATTTCTGGTATAAGTGCTATTTTTTCGGTTTTTGTAGCTACTCTTGGTGCCTATGCTATTTCAAGATTGGATTTTCCTTTTAAGTTTTCTATTCTACTTTTTATTCTTGCATCTTCTATGTTTCCCCAAATAAGTGTAATCGGGTTCCTTTTTAAATTAATGAAAATTTTAAATTTTATAAATACTTATCAAGCCCTTATTTTGCCATATATCTCGTGGAGTATACCTATTTCTCTCTGGATTATGGTAAGTTATTTTTCAAAAATACCTAAGGATTTAGATAAATCTGCCCTTGTAGATGGTTGTAGCTGGTTTCAGGCTTTTTTGAAAATCATATTACCCCTAACAAAACCTGGTCTTGTTTCTGCAGGTTTACTTTCTTTTCTATTTTCTTTTAATGAATTTCTTTTTGCCTTAATACTAACCATTGATTACCGTGCCAGGACAGTTCCTGTAGGAATTGCTATGTTTCAGGGACTTCACGGAGAACTTCCCTGGGGAAGTATAATGGCTTTTACAGCTCTTTCTTTACTTCCAGTAATAATAATCGTCACTCTCTTCCAAAAACATATTATGCAAGGATTAACAAGAGGAGCTATAAAAGAATGAACCTAAGATTAATTAATCTTTCAAAAATTTTTTATTCTATCCGTGGAAAAATTAAAGCAGTAGATAATGTAAATTTGGAGATCCAGGCTGGAGAATTTTTTGTAATTTTAGGTCCAAGTGGTTGTGGAAAATCAACTCTTCTAAATTTAATCGCTGGTCTTGAAAAACCTACTTCAGGAGAGATTTACTTTGGAGAAAATTTAATTGCTTCTAAAGAAAAAAATGTATTTATTCCCCCTAAGGATAGAAACATTGCTATGGTATTTCAAAACTATGCTCTTTACCCTCATCTGAGTGTTTTTGAAAATATTGCTTTTCCTTTAAAGATACAAAAAATGGATAAAGATAAAATTAAAAAAGAAGTAGAGAAAGTAGCTGAAATGCTTAATATAAAAGATTTGTTAACAGCAAGACCCGCAGAACTTTCCGGTGGTCAAAAACAGAGAGTTGCTATTGCAAGGGCTTTAGTAAGAAAACCTTCGGTATTTCTTTTGGATGAGCCTCTTTCAAATCTTGATGCTCAATTAAGAATAAGTGCAAGAGCTGAAATTAAATCTCTTCAAGAGGAGCTTGGGATAACTACAATTTATGTAACCCATGATCAAGTTGAAGCCATGAGTCTGGGTAAAAGAATTGCTGTAATGAGAGATGGTAAAATAGAACAGGTAGGAACACCTGAAGAATTATATAAAAATCCAAAAAATATTTTTATTGCACAATTTATAGGAAGAATTCCTATGAATCTTTTTGTAGTTGATGTAGTAGAAGATAAAAGTTCAGCTTATGGTTTAATAAAGGATTTAAAAATAAAAATTCCTGATGAAAAAAGACATCTTATAAAAGATAAAAAAATAGTAATTGGTATAAGACCAGAAGATTTGTTTATAAATCCAGAAAAAGCTGATTATGTTTTTTTAGGAGAGACAAAATTAGTAGAATCCTGGGGAAGAGAAAAGTTAATTTATGTGAAATTTGGTGAATATAATTTCAAAATTTTATCAAAAGATGAAACTTTTGAAAAAAAGATAAAAATAGGCTTTAATCAGAGAAATTTATATTTTTTTGAAAATATTAAAAGCAGGAATCAAATCCGCATAGGGTTAACTATTAGTTGATTTCGAGTCTTACATATCTTTTTTGAAATTTTAATGAAGATTTATTTAACCATTTCTGACCATTTTTTTGCAAGCTCATCCCTTCTTGGCTTATAAACAACCTCAAAAAAGTATCTTTGAGAGAGTAAAACCCCTTTATCATAACTCTTTACGATTTCCAATGCCTCTTTCCATGCTTCTTCAAACTTTCCTTGAAAACGAGATTCTATTTGTTTTTTAAATTCCTCTGGAGTTTGGATCTCGTCTCCAATAACAAAAAATTTTTTATCCTTAATCTTCACGCAATAAGCCATTTCATCTCCGATTTTTTCAATAGAAAAACTTTTTTCTATTTTTTCGATATCTTCTTTTGGAAATTTACGAATTAACTTCCATTTAGGTAATGTAAGTTTTGTTGGTCTTCTCAAATGTTTAAATCCTCTTTTAGCTGCAGCATAAAATATAGCTCTATTTAATCCAAAACTTTTTGCCTCTTCAATGGAATAACCCAGGGCACAAGCTCTTGCTGCCTGCAATGTAGCCATTACTTGAAAACGTCCAACTGGTCTCATTTTTATTTACCCCTTCATTTTTCGCCAGTGATGAGTTGCTATGGGAGCTTCTTTTGAAATAATATAAGGAGAATCCAGATTTTTCAATACTATTCCTTCGTAACCTTTTTCGAGATTTTCTTTAAGAGATTCTTCAAGATTTTCCAATTTTTTATATTCAATTAAATAAACAGGTGGATTTAATTTTAACAATTCTAAAATCCTTTTTCTTTCTCTAAGTGGTTTATTTCCTAAAAATTCATTATTCAAAAAAATAATATCAAAAACAAAAATTAATGGTTCTGCTTTTTTAGTCCTTGTTAAAACAGAAGGAATCCCTCTTCTTCCTTTTGTTGAATAGAGCTCGCAATCAAGTAATGTTCCATTTGGAATATCTTTTAAGGAGGAATTCAAATAAGAAAGATTTTTTGTCCAATTTGGATGTTTTTCAAGCCTTCTTCCCCAATACTCAATTCTTCCATTTTCGTATTTTATTATTTGT
>QNAZ01000054.1 GCA_003641645.1 Thermodesulfobacteriota bacterium | reverse complement strand
CTTTATCTTCAGTTAAGCTTTCTCTTATTTGTAATTTTGAACTTAAGGTAGATAAAGAAAGATCTTCTATTCCAATTATATTATTTTCAGAAAGTATTACCACTCTTTCTATAAAATTTTCCAATTCCCTTATATTACCAGGCCAAGGATAATTAAGAAGTGCTTTTATAGCTTGAGAAGTAAACTTTTTTTCTTCTATTCCTTCTCTTTCACATATTCTTTTTAAAAAAAACTGAGTAAGAAGAGGAATATCTTCTTTTCTTTCTCTTAAAGGTGGTAATTTGATAGGAATAACATTTAATCTAAAAAAGAGATCTTCTCTAAATCTACCTTCTTGAACCTCTTTTTCCAAATCTTTATTAGTGGCAGCAAGAATTCTTACATCAACTTTAATTGAATGATCACTCCCTAATCTCTCTACTTGTTTTTCTTGAATTACTCTTAAAAGTTTAGCTTGAAGTTTTAAACTTAAATCTCCTATTTCATCAAGAAAAAGGGTTCCTTTATTAGCTATTTCAAATTTTCCTGGTTTACTTTTTATAGCTCCAGTAAAAGCACCTTTTTCATATCCAAAAAGTTCAGCCTCTAAAAGTTCTTCAGGAATAGCAGCACAATTTATAGTAACAAAAGGTCCCTTTCTTTTACTACAAAAATGTATGTATTTAGCTAAAACCTCTTTTCCTGTGCCTGATTCTCCAAGAATAAGAATAGTGCTTGAAGAGGGAGCAACTTTTTTTGCTAATTCATAAATTTTTTTCATTTGAGAATTGCGAGTTTCTAATAAATACATGTTGAAATTATTATATCATATTTTTGACAAAGATGTCAAATTTTTGAAAATCTATTTCATTTATTTATATATTTATGGGCATAGCTTCTTATATGATATCCTTCAAGAACATGAAAAATGCGAATTTTTTCAAGAAAGTTTTTTGAAAATGAACCAATAGGTAAAAAAATAACCTTTTTACCTTGGATAGAGGCAAATTGTTTAGCAAGTTTACTTGGAGGTTTTTTGGCTACATAAACTACATATTTTTCTAAACTATAATCTATCCCAGCTAAAAGAAGTCTTTCTGCCTTATTTTCTGCTATATCAAAATAAGTATCTTCCCAGATATCATACACTCTCATAGGAGGATAAGTGAGCATGAATCCTCCATATTTTGCTTTTGCAATTCCAGGACCAACTACATTTTCTTTAGGATCTGTGGCATAAAAAGCCATATCAGATTCTTGATGATGTTCTCCATGCCAAGTAAAATTCCAAGGATATTTTTCTTGTCCTGTTATTGGATCAGGATCTTCATCAAAAATAATTACAATAGAACCTGCTTTTGCACGAGCTTGAGGCTCTTCTTTCACATAAGGTGTTTCCTCAAAAACCCATTTTCTAATAGTTTCTCTTAAATCTAAACCATCTTTTAAAGAAGTAGTAAAAGGTTCTATTTTTCTTAAATTTTCTGTAATAACCTTAAGTCCCTTTTCCATTACCTTTCTTCCAAAGGTTTCAACTATTATATCTTCTGGAGGAAACGAACAAATTACCTTTCCAGAGAATCCCTTTTTAAAAATTTTTCTTTCTTCTCTTGTGCTAAATCTTTTTAAAAATCTTAAACGACTCCTTACACTTTTTATTTTTCGAAAAAGTCTTAATCTTTTAGAAGGAAGTTTTAAATCTTCTGGAGAAAGATTTATAGTAGAAAAAGGTAGAAGATTTTCTTGCTGAAATTCATAAAAAGTTGCTATTTCCCAGAACCAGAAAGAAAATTCATCTCCTCCAATTCCTCTTACTGCTAAAACAAGTGTATAAAGGTCAGGAATGTATTGACCTTTAATTAAAAGGAGATTTCTTAAAAATTGTCCAAAAACCTGAAGATCTTTGAAAGAAAGTTTTGTTCCAGTTTCTTTGTAATACTTTTGTCTTGCTTTTTCAAAAATTTCTTCAAATAAGGTAATTCGATCAAGATAAAAATTTTTATCTTTGACAAACTTTTCCCTATTTTTTTCATAGGTACTTTGAAAATATCCTGGTTCAGTAAGAATTTCTCTTATACTTTTTGGATGTAAACCAAAAATTTCTATTTCCTTAGGGATATTTTTAGGAAGATATAAAAGACCTGATGCAATATCTAAGGATTTAATCACACCCTTCACTTGATAAAAAGGTAAAATGATAGCTATAGAATCATATTTTTGAGAAAGTTCAAAGATTTTTTCTGCTATATATTTTTCTCTTTCAGTGATATATTCTTGAAAAAAAGAAAGAGTAGATTCTACATATTTAGAAAACCCCAAGTTTTTGATAAGATAGGGAGAAAAAGGGATAAAATGAAATAAGTCTTCTGGAGGTGCTTCTTTTGGGAGATCTATAAAAGAAATAGGAGTATTAGAGGAAAGAGCATATCTTGTTGCTTCAACTAAAGGACAGAGTGGTTCAACAATTAAATATTCTATTTCATGATTTTTGTATATAAGAGCAAGTACTGAAATATTAGGAAGATTTTTTATAGCAACTATCCATTTATCTTTTATAAAAAAGGGAAGGGTAATAGCTATAGCAGAAGGCTTAAGTTCAGTTAAGATTTTTAAAATATTTTGTGTAATTTCAAGATTACCTGGGAAAAAAGGTAAGAAATATAAAATTGAATTCTTATTTAAGAATCTTTTTTCAATTTTAAGCATATTAAGACTTAATTAATCTAAGGGACGAAGTAAAGGCTTAGTTGGTTTTTTACTTTCCAAAATTTCTTTAAAATATATTAAAGCTTGAGGTCCAAGTATAATAGAAATAGCTTCTTTAAGAAAAGGTAGAAAATCTGTAATGTTTTTGGGGGATTTTTTTGAAAATGCAAGTTTTTTGAGAATATAACGTCCTATACTTACTCCATCTCTTACACTATAAAGTTCACCATATTCATGAGCCATTTGTAAAAATCTAACTATATAATCAAGAAGTCCTTCATCAGCCCAGGGTAAATTAGTTTTTAGAATAGCTTTCTCTTCTTCATAAGAAGGAAAATCTATAAAAATTTGAGGCTGTAGTCTTGACTGAATATATTCAGGTAATTCAAAAGTTGAGGCATCTTCATTCATAGTTACACATAACCTAAAATCTGGGTGAGCTTTTATTTTTATTCCTGCAATGATAGATTCTACATATCTCCTGGCATCAAGAAGAGGGGCAAGAGAAGCCCATGATTTCTCACTCATTCTATTTGCTTCGTCAATAATAGCTACTCCTCCTTTTATCATAGCAGTAACAATAGGGCTTGCTACATAACGTATTTTTTTATCTTCTGAAATTACAGGAGTAATAATAAGATCCTCTGGACGAGTATCAACAGTTGCTTGAAAGATATAGACTTCTTTATTAAGCTTCTTAGCAGCTGTATAAGCAAGTGTAGTTTTTCCTACTCCAGGTTTTCCAACAAGACGAGGGGTTAAAGGAATATCTTTTTCATCCAAAATTAACCAACATGCAAGTATTTGTTCAATAACTTCTTCTCTGGGATAAAGAGGGATATTTAATTCATCAGGATGAGAAAGGTATAAAGTGACACCATCAATTACAACACTTTCCATAACAATTTTAAATATACTCCTGTTTTAAAATTTTTCTATACAAATTTTTAAAATCGCTGCTTGACAAGAGTTATTTAAAAGTAAAATTAAAACTATGTCAAAAAGAGAAACCTGGGCTACAAGGATTGGACTTGTTTTTGCAGCAGCAGGAAATGCTATAGGATTAGGTAATCTTTTAAGATTTCCATCAAAAGTAGCTCTTTATGGTGGTGGAGCATTTATTATTCCCTATTTTATTTCTTTTATTTTACTTGGAATACCACTTATGATTTTGGAATGGATAATAGGAAGATATGCAGGTTCAAAGGGTCATGGCTCTATGATAGGAATTATGGGAGAATTTTTTAATCAATCCTATTTTGCAAGAATTATAGGAAGCTTAGGAGTAGTTATTCCTTTTCTTATTGTATGTTATTATATTTATATTGAATCTTGGACCCTTGGTTTTGCATTCTTATCTTTTTTTCAAAAATTACCGACACCTACAGGAGTAAGTGATCCTAAATTAGCAATGATGCCATTTTTAGAGTTTTATAGAAATTATACTAAGCCTTCCTTTTATGCTATTTTCTTTTTAATAATTACCTTAAGTATTAATTGGTATATTTTAAATAGAGGGGTAATAAAAGGTATTGAATTTACAGCCAAAATTGGAATTCCTGCACTTCTTTTAATGGGTATCTTTCTTTCTATAGTTTCTCTTTCTATAAACAACTGGAAAGGACTTGAAGGACTTTATTTTATTTTTAAACCTGATTTTTCAAAACTTTTTGATCCTCAAGTATGGGTGGAGGCTTCTGGACAAATCTTTTTTACCTTATCTTTAGGTATGGGAGCTATTGCAACTTATGCAAGTTATGTAAAAAAGAATGAAGATGTATTAAAAACAGGACTTTATACTGCAGGGTTAAATGAACTTGTAGAAATAGTTATAGGAGCTTCTATTGCTATTCCAGCGGCCTTTGCTATATTTGGAGCCTCATCTATTCCTGAACTTGCTAAAGAAGGAACTTTTAGAATTGGATTTATGAGTATGCCAGCTATTTTAATGAGTCTTCCTTTTGGTTCTTATCTTTCTTTTATATGGTTTTTTCTTCTTTTTATAGCAGCTTTAACCTCATCCTTAGCCTTAACTCAGCCCTTAATTGCTCTTTTTGAAGATGAAATGAAATTTTCTCATGCTAAAGCTGTTAATATTTCTATGACTATGGTTTCTTTAGGAGCTTTTCTATCTGCTTTTGTGCCAGGATTTCTTGATGATTTAGACTTTTGGGCTGGAACCCTTTTTCTCATAATTTTTGGTTTTATAGAAATTTTATCCTTTGTATGGCTTTTCGGTGTAGATAATTTTTATAAGGAATTAAATAGAAATGTATTTCTAAAAATTCCTAAAATTTTGGTGTATATTTTTTATGGAATTTCTCTTATTTTTATAGGGATACTTTTTTATTTCTGGACAGTTATAAAACTTCCTGAATACTTTGGTCAATTATCTTGGAATTTAATTATTTCGAGAACATTTATAGTTGCTTCAATTTTGTTATTGGTTTTAATAGCAATTGAAAGCAAAAGAAGGTATTTTAATTTATAAAATTTATTATATAAATTTGTCTATAATTTTTACACCATTCAGATCACCCCATACATTTACAGCAGTTCTAATCATATCTAAAAATCTATCTATGGTTAATATAATTCCTATACCCTCTAAAGGGAGACCTACAGAAGTAAGAACTAAAGTTAACATTATAAGTCCTGCTCCTGGAATAGCAGCTGCACCTATGGAGGCTAAAGTAGCTGTTAGAAAAATTACAAGAAGTTGGGAGAAACTTAGATAAACACCATAAATATTTGCTATAAAAACAGCAGCTACAGCTTCATAAAGAGCAGTTCCATCCATATTTATAGTAGCACCTAAGGGTAAAACAAAACCAGCTATTTCTTTTTTTACTTTTCCTTTTTCTTCTGCTATTTCTAAGGTAACAGGTAAGGTTGCTGCACTTGAAGCAGTAGAAAAAGCAAGAAGCAATGCTTCTCTTACCCGAAGTAAATATGAATAAGGATTATATCCTCCTACAAAAAATCCAAGTAAGGCTAAAGTAAAGAAAGCATGTATTAAAAGTCCTAAAATCACTGTAATAGCATATTTTCCCAAAGGAAAAAAAATATTTAATCCAGCTTTACTTACAGTATAGGCAACTAAAGAAAATACACCTATAGGAGTGAGTTTTATGATCCACTTAGTAAGATTTAAAAGCGCAGAATTTAAAGCATCAAAAAAATTAATAAGAGAAGAAATTTTATCTTTTTCTATAGTAAGAACAGAAAGTCCAAAAAAGACAGAGAAAAAGATTATTTGAAGAATTTTTCCTTCAGCAAAACTTTCAAAAGGATTAGAGGGAATAATATGCCAAATAAGATCTTTAAAAGTTAATTTTTCAACTTTTGAAATAGAATTGGTTGCAAGAGGGGTTTTGAAATTCTTTCCAGGATCTATGATTTTTACTAAAATTAGTCCTAAAATTATTGAAAGACCAGTAGTAATAAAAT
>QNAZ01000053.1 GCA_003641645.1 Thermodesulfobacteriota bacterium | reverse complement strand
GAATAGTGTTCTAATTAAATTTTTATAGTAGGAGGGAATTATGAAAAAGTTTTTAATTTTCATTTTTATAAATTTTTTTATTTTTTCTATAGTTTTTGCACAGGAAAAACCTAATGTTGAAGTAATAACCCCTCAAGCTGAAGAAGTAAAATCTCAAAAAATAAAAGACTTAATTTATTTCCCAGTTCCTTATATTCCTGTTTTAAAAGATTTAGAATATCAAGCTGAAAATAGTGCTTTATTACGCACAGGTGGAGTGCTTACTGGAATGCTTGTTTTTAAAGGAAAATATACTCTTAAATCTTTAGTGGAATTTTATAAAGTCCAAATGATAAATCAGGGTTGGGAAGAAATAGGAGCTTTTTCTTCGAAAATTACTTTTATAGCTTATAAAAGACCTGAAGGAACTGCCTTTATAAGTATTTCCCAAGGATGGTATTACGCTGAATTAAGAATAGTAGTAATGTTAAGTGGAATAAAACAATAAAGATTTTTTATGTCTTATTCAAGTCCTTTGCAAAACAAAAATATACTTATAGGAGTTTGTGGTAGTATAGCTATTTATAAAATCTGTGATTTAATCCGAAAACTTAAAAATGAGGGAGCTAATATAAAAGTTATTTTAACAACAGGTGCTGAAAATTTTATCAATCCTCTTCTTTTTGCTTCTCTGAGTGGAAATAAAGCTTATACTGATGCAGATTTTTTTGAAGCTGATGGCAAAATACTTCATATTGAGCTTGCTAAATATCCGGATGTAATTTTAATTGCTCCTGCTACTGCCTCTTTTATTTCTAAATTAGCAGTTGGTTCTGCAAGTGAACTTTTATTAGCAACCTTATTAGCAACTAAGGTTCCTGTATATATTTTCCCTTCCATGAATACATCTATGTGGGAACATCCTGCAACTAAGGAAAATATTGAAAAATTAAGAAATTTTGGATATCTGATATATGAACCAACTGAAGGTTCTCTTGCATGTGGAGAAGTTGGAAAGGGTAAACTTCCTGAAATAGAAGAAATTTTAGAAATAGTAAAAGCTCATTTTGTAGAAAAGACCCTTGTAGGAAAAAAAGTTTTAATAACAGGTGGCCCAACAAGAGAATATATAGATGAAGTTAGATTTATTACTAATGCTTCTTCAGGAAAAACCGCTTTTTTTCTCGCTAAAGAAGCTTATTATAGAGGTGCTGAGGTTCACTTAGTCTGGGGATTAGAAAGTTTTCCTTATATCCTTCCTAATTTAGATTGTTTCTCCCCTATTCCTTTTCCTAAAATTTATTTTGTAAAAACAACCAGAGAAATGTTCGAGATCTCAAAAGCTCTTTTTTCTCAATGTAGTATTTGTATTTTTGCAGGAGCACCTTCTGATTTTAGACCCAAAACTCCTTTTAAAGGAAAATTAAAGAAAAAAGAACCTTTAACTATAGAATTAGAACTCACAGAAGATATTGCTAAAATTTTAAGTTCTTACAAAATAGAGGGACAAATTACCATTGGTTTTGCTTTAGAAGAAGAAAATAATCTTTTAAATTATGGAAAAAAGAAGAAAAAAGAAAAAGCTTTTGATTATTTAATTGCTAATCCTTTAAAAACTATGGGAAAAGATAAATCAGATTTTATAATTTTTACCCCTAAAAAGACGCTTGAATTTAAAAATATTTCTAAACCTCAGCTTGCTAAAATTTTATTTGATCTTCTTGGTTCATAAATACAAAGCGGTTCTTCCTCTAAATAATCTCCTGTAGCATAATAAGCCCTTGCTCTACAACCTCCGCAAACTCTTATATATTCACATTTTCCGCATTTACCTTTATATTTTTTAAAATCTCTCAAATTATTAAATACTTCTGAATTTTCCCAAATCTCTTTAAAAGTTTGCTTTCTTAAATCTCCACAATGTATCTCCAAATATCCACATGGTTGAACTATACCTATGTGAGAAATAAAACAAAATCCTATTCCAGCAAGACATCCTCTGGTTAATGCATCAAGACCAAAAGTTTCAAAAGTTACTTTTTTTCCTTCAACTTTTGCTCTTTGTCTTAAAATACGATAATACATAGGTGCACAAGTTGCTTTTAATTGGAGCCCTGATTTTTCTCTTTGATCATAAAACCAGTTTAATATCTTTTCATATTCCTCTGGGGTTAAAGATCTTTTTTGAAGTTCTTTACCTCTTCCAACAGGCACCAAAACAAAAATATGATGTGCTACAGCTCCTATATTTTTAGCAAGTTCGTGAATTTTAGGTAATTCATTAACATTTACAGCAGTAACAGTAGTATTTATTTGAATAGGTATTTTAGCTTCTTTTAAAGTTAAAATACCTTTCATGGCACCTTCAAAAGCACCAGACACTCCTCTGAAATTATCATGAACCTCTGCTGAAGCTCCATCAAGACTAATACTTACTCTTGCTATTCCAGAATCTTTTATTTTTTTAGCTATTTCCTTGTTAATCAAAGTTCCATTTGTAGCTAAAACTGGTTTAAATCCAAGTTCAATAGCTTTTTTAGCAATATCAAAAACATCAGGTCTTAAAAGTGGTTCTCCACCAGTTAAAATTATAATAGGATTACCTACTTCTTTTATTTCTTCCATTATCCTAAAAATCTCCTCAGTAGTTAATTCATTTTTATAAGGACCTTTTGATGAAGCTGCTCTACAATGAATGCAATTCAAATTGCAAGAACGTGTTATTTCCCAAGCAATAAGCCTTGGAACAAATTTTCCCATAAATTCACCTCTTTTAAAATCTTTTTACAAAATTTTTTAATACACCTACATTTTCTATACTTACTTCTACTATATCTCCTTCTTTAAGTTCTCCTACTCCAGGAGGAGTTCCTGTAGCAATTATATCTCCGGGATAAAGAGTCATTATATTTGAAATGAACTTTACAAGATAAAAAACATCAAAGATAAACTCTTTTGTTGAACTGCTCTGTTTAATTTTTCCATTAACTTTCGTTTCAATTTTTAAATTACTTGGATCAAGCTCAGTCTCAATAAAAGGTCCTATAGGAGCAAAAGTATTAAAGCTTTTACTTCGAGTCCATTGCCCATCTTTTCTTTGTAAATCTCTTGCTGTAACATCATTAAAACATGTATAACCTAAAATTGCAGACTCAATTTCTTTAAAATTTTTTGGACGATAAATAGTTTTTCCTATAACAATTGCTAATTCACCTTCATAGTTAATTTCTTTACTTTCGGGTGGCAGTATTATATATTCTTCAGGACCTATTACTGCAGTGGAAGGTTTTAAAAATATAATTGGTTCATCTGGTATTTTCATACCAAGTTCCTTAGCATGATCTCTGTAATTAAGTCCTACTGCTATAATTTTTGAAGGTAAAATTGGAAAAAGAATTTTTACTTCTTTTAATTTATATTCCTTTTCAGTATAACTTGTAAGATTAAAAGGATTTTCTATTTCTAAAATTTTATCCTCTTTAACTATTCCAAAGAAAATTTTATTTTTATAAAAATATCTTCCCAGTTTCATAAAACTCCATTTTAGCTATTCTTATATTTTTTACAACTTATTATCAAAAAACCTTATTGTTCTTTTTTAATTCCAGGTTGATGCTTTAAAAGTATCTTTAAAAAATTTATTTCATCTTTTGGGAACTTAATCATAAATTTGAAAAAAATATATTGGTTTGTATATCACTTAACTGGTGCTCTTTTAGTTTTTTATCAATTTCTCCCTTCCTATAACTATTTGTCCTAAAGCTATTCCTCCATCATTTAAGGGGACTTTTTGAGGTAAAAACACTTTAAATCCTGCTTTTTCTAATTTTTCCCATAGACCTTTCAAAAGAATTCTATTCTGAAAAGACCCTCCATTTAAAACTACCTTTCTAATTCCATATTTTTCCTTTAGTCTTTCCACTACTTTTAAACTTACTTCTATAAGTGCCCAATGAAATGAAAGAGCTATTTCAGGAGATGATACTCCTTTATCTTTTAACTCTATGATCTTTCTTATAAGTTCCTCTGTAGGAATGATTATTTCATTTTCATTTTCTTTAAATTCTATATCTATTTTGTAAAAATTTTCTGTCTTTAAAGCTATTTCTTCCAATTTTTGAGCTGCTTCTGCCTCTGTGGTTATAGCTTCACAAATTCCTAAGAGCGCAGAAACTCCATCAAAAATTCTTCCAATACTACAGGCTTCAGGACAATTAAGTTTTTTTTCTAACATCTGTAAAATTATATTTACAGGATATTTTTCTTTAAAAGGAAGATACTCTATAGGGATTCCAGCATGGTAAAGAAGGGATAGTCCTATACGCCATACTTCTTTTATAGCCTTTTCTCCGCCGGGAAGGGCAAAATAAGAAAAATGAGCAACTCTTTTAAAGTTTTTTCTATCTGCAATTAAAAACTCGCTTCCCCAAATTTTAAAATCTAATCCAAAGCCTGTTCCATCAAAGGCAAGCCCAATAACAGGTTCATCTATTTCATACTCAGCCATAACAGCTACAATATGAGCATGATGATGTTGAACTTTTAGCCTTAGTTTTCCTTCTGCTAATTTGTCTGTTAAAGTTGTAGTAAAATAATTAGGATGTATATCTGAAATAAAAACTTCTGGATGAACATCAAAAATTTTTAAAAAATGAAAAACAGTATCTTTATAAACTTTTTGAGTAATAGGTGATTCTAAGTCTCCCAAATACTGACTTAAAATGATTACATTATCCTTGGCAATAGCAAAGGCGTTTTTAAGATCTCCTCCAGAAGCAAAAAGATGAATTGGAAATTTTTTTTTACCAAAATCGGAGTAGGAACAAAACCTTTAGATCTTCTTATGAAAAAAGATTTTTCATTTATAACAAATATTACACTATCATCACTGTGTGCAACTATCTCTCTATTATAGGTTACAAAATAGTCTGCAATGTGACCTAAACGTTCAAAGGCTTCTTCGTCTCTAAAACATATTGGCTCATCAGAAAGATTTCCACTTGTCATAACAAGAATTAAATCTTTATCTAAAGAAAAAAGCAAATACTGAAAAGGGGTATATGGAAGCATAATACCAATATAAGTTAGATCTGGAGCTACATATTTACTCACTTGAGATTTTTTTTCTTTTAAAATTACAATTGGTCTTTCCTTAGAAAGAAGAATTTCTCTTTCCTTAGGTGAAACATTCAAAAATTCCTCTATTTTTTCTATGAAACCTGTCATTAAAGCAAAAGGTTTAAATGGTCGTCTTTTCCTTTCTCTGAGTTTTAGCACTGCCTCTTCGTTTGTTGCATCACAAGCTAAATGATAACCTCCTACACCTTTTATAGCTATAATATGTCCTGCTTTGAGATACTTGTAAACTTTTTTTACTATTTCCTCTATATCTTCTGAAATTAGAGTTTTATCGTTTTTATATAAAAATAGATGAGGACCACATACTGGACAGGCTGTAGGTTGGGTATGAAATCGTCTATCAAGTGGGTCTTCATATTCTTTTTGACAAAAAGGACACATGGAAAATTCTGCCATGGCAGTATTATCTCTATCATAAGGAATATCTTTTACTATACTAAACCTTGGTCCACAGTAGGTACATACTATGAAAGGATAATGATAGCGTCTATTTTTAGGATCAAAAAATTCTCTTAGACAGTCTTTACATATATTTGTATCTGGAGGAATAAAAGTCGTTTTTTTATCTGTAGCTTTACTTTTTTCTATCCAAAAATTTTTAAAATGATTTATTTTTCGTTCTTCTATTTTTATTTCCTGAACTATAGCAAGAGGTGGGGACTTTTTTTTAATTGCCTTTATAAATTTTTCTAAAGCTTCCTCTTCTCCCTCTGCCTCTATAGTAACCCCTTCTGTATCATTTAAAACATATCCTTTAATATTATTTTCTAATGCTAAACGATAAATAAATGGACGAAATCCTACACCTTGAACAATACCATTTACTTTTATATGAAAATGCTTTTTCATACTTCTAAATTACACCTATTTTCTTTTTTGTAAATAATTTTAATGACAATTTTCGCATTTAGTATCCATAGCTCCTAGTTTTATCAGAGAAACATATTCTTTTCCATTTCCAAAAATTTCTCTTGCAATATCACAATTCATACATTGCATTCCCTTTGAAAAATGAGCATTTTTAAGCCTTTTTTTCTTCAGAAATTTCAACACAACCTTTTTCCTTATTTTCTTTTAATCCTATAAAT
>QNAZ01000052.1 GCA_003641645.1 Thermodesulfobacteriota bacterium | reverse complement strand
GAATATAAAAGGATTCACAGAAAAAGCTTTAATTTTTTTGAAGAACTACTCTTTTCCAGGAAATGTAAGGGAGCTTAAAAATATGATTGAACGAGCTGTGCTTACATGTGAAAATAAATTAATAGATTTTAAAAATCTTGTAGATCCTTTTTCTCAAGAAATTTCTTTTCCAAATACAGGCACAGATTTTGCAAAAAATTTTACAGAAATAAAACCATTATCAGAGCTTGAAAAAGAAGCTATTTTTAAAGCTTTAGAATTATGTAAGGGAAATAAAACCAGAGCTGCTGAACTTTTAGGAATTACTGTGAGAACCTTAAGAAACAAACTTAAACAGTATGAAAAAGAAGGTTTATTATAAAGGTGTTTTATGTTAGGTATTTTAGAAAAAACTTTTGATCTTCTAAGAGTAGCTTTAAAATTAAGATCTTATAGACATACTCTTTTAGCCTCAAATATAGCTAATGTAGATACTCCAGGATATAGAAGAAAAGATATACCTTTTGAAAAAATTATTCAAAATTACCTTTCTAAGGAAAGTTTACTTAAAACCACACATCCTAAACATTTTAAAGGATTAAGAAAAAATATAAATGAAATTATTAAAGCTTATGAAGATAAAACCTTAGGAACACCTAATAATGTAAATCTTGAAGAAGAAATAGTTCAGCTTACAGAAAATCAAATTTTATATGAAGCAACTTTACAAGCCCTTTCTAAAGAATTAGAAAGATTAAAAGAAGCAATTACTGAAGGAGGTAGATAACTATGAATTTATTAAAAATATTTCAAATAACAGGAAGTGGTCTTTTTGCTCAAAGAATAAGATTGAATATTGCAGCAACTAATATTGCTAATTCTCAGGTAACACGAACTCTTGAAGGTGGCCCTTATAAAGCTAAGGTTGTAATCTTAAAAGCTATTCCACTCTCAAAAAAAGATCCAAATCTAAAAGTTGTAAAAGTAGAAAAGATAATTGATGATCCTTCTCCATTTAAAGAAGTATATGATCCAGGACATCCAGATGCTGATGAAAAAGGAATTGTAAAATATCCTAATGTTGATGTAATTACAGAGATGGTGGAACTTTTATCTGCAGGAAGAGCTTATGAAGCAAACTTAACAGTCCTCTCTACTACCAAAAGTATGGCTTTAAAAACTTTAGATCTATTAAGATGATGGGGGTTATAAAATGAAAGTTTATAATAATCATTTTAATCCTTCTATACAAATTAAAAATTTACAATCTACACAAAGAGAACTTGATTTTAAAACCTTTCTTCTTGAAAAAATAAAAGAAGTAGATGAATCTCAAAAAAAGGCTCATCAAGTTTTAGAAGCTTTAGCTAAAGGTGAAGATATAGATCTTTCTGATGTCGCTTTTACTCTTTCTAAAGCTGATATAAATTTTAAACTTCTTTTAAGGATAAGAAATAAGATCTTAGAAGCTTATCAAGAAATTATGAGAATGCAAATTTAAGACTTTTAAAAGGAAAAAACTATGCCTCTGCTTGATTTAAAAACGATTTCTGCTCAATTGAAAGATTTTTGGAATAGATTAGATAGAAGACAAAAAGTAATTTTTGTAGGAGGAACTATAGGTATTACTTTACTTTTGATATTAAGTGTTTGGTTATATAGTCAGATTAATTGGGGATTACTTTATAGAGGTCTTGATGAACAAACAACTGGTCAAATTGTTCAATATCTTAAAAAACAAAAAGTTCCTTATAAAGTAGAGGTAGATGGAAGTATTTATGTTCCCAAAAATAAAGTAGCTGAATTAAGAATGGAAATAGCAAGTAAAGGGTTAATTGGTGGAGCAGGTCCTGGTTTTGAACTTTTTGATAAAGAAAAAATGGGACTTACAGAATTTCAAGAAAAAGTAACTTATCAAAGAGCATTGGAAGGAGAACTTGCAAGAACTATTATGGGAATTAAAGGAATAAAATCTGCAAGGGTTCATCTTGCTTTACCTAAGGAAACCATTTTTATAGAAGAAGAAAGACCTCCCAAGGCTTCGGTATTAATTCAATTAAAACCAGGTTATCAATTGACTCCTTCTCAAATAAAAGGGATTGTTAATTTAGTAAGTGGAGCTGTTCCAAAACTTAAACCTCAGAATGTAACTATAATAGATGCTAATACAGGAAAAAGTTTTTACATTCCTTCAGAAGAGGAAGAAATACCAGCTACTCAATTTGCTTATAAGAAAAAATTTGAACAACACTTAAAGAATAAAATTGAAGAAATTTTATCAGGAGCTTTAGGATATGGAAAAGCTATAGCTCAAGTGTGGGTAGATTTTTCTTTTGACAAAGAAAGTATTATGGAAGAAACTTACGATCCAGAAGGGATAGCAATAGTTTCTGAGGAAACAGAAGAGGAACAAAAAGTAAGCAAAATTCCAGAGGAAGGTGGAGCAGCTGGTGTAAAAGGAACATTACTTCAGAAAATGGAAGCTACTTCTCCTCAAACCCAAGGAGAATCACATCTAAAAAAAAGAACTATTAGAAATTATGAAGTAAGTAAAAAAATCAGAAATCTTGAAATTTCTCCAGGGAGTATTAAAAAAATAAGTGTAGCGGTATTAGTTGACAAAAGTGTTTTAGGAGAAAATGCCACTGCTAAACTTTCTTGGATTGAAGAATTAGTAAAAGGAGCTATTGGATACAATCCTGATAGAGGAGATGAAATTAAGGTTCAAGCTAAAGAATTTATCAAAATTCCAGTGCCAAAACCTGGAATTATGGATTATGTAGCTCAATTTTATAAACCATTTTTATTAATCGGTGCTTTAATTCTTTTCTTTATTTTTGTTATAAGACCTCTTATAAAAGCTCTTCTACCAAAACCTACACCTGTTGAAGTGCCTCCAAAACCTGTTCCAGGTGCTCCTCCTGAGGAAGAAGTAGTAGGTCCTATGCCTCAAGAAATTGCTTTAGGAATTATAAAAAGTCAACCTGAAAGAGCTGCTATGCTTATAAAAAAATGGCTTTTAGAAGAATCCTTAGAAGAAAGAAAAAAAGCTTTATCTGAAGCTGGATATTAAAAAATGGCTAAAATAGATCCTAACAAATTAACAGGACCTCAAAAAGCAGCTATTTTTCTCATGTTAATGGGTGAGGAGTTTACATCAGAGGTTTATAAATATTTAGATGAGGAGGATATTAAAAGAATTGGAATCGAGATGGCTAAAATAGATTATATTCCATCTGAAGCTGTTAAGAAGATTTTAGAAGAGGCTAATATAGAAGCTAAGGAAATGCTTGGAGATTTAAGTGTCACTCCAGAAGAGTTTTTAAAGCAAAGTTTATTAAAAGCTTATGGAGAAAAAGGTAAAGAATTATATGAAGAAATTAAAAAAGAAATAGGACCTGAGACTTTTAAAAAACTTAGAAAACTTGATCCTAAAACCATTGCCAGTTTTCTTTCTAATGAGCATCCCCAGACTGTAGCTATTATTTTGACTCATCTTGATCCGGATTTATCTGGGCAGGTTTTACAACTTCTTCCAGAAAAAATAAGAGGGGAAGTATTATTAAGAATTGCTTTATTAAATAAGGTTGATCCTGAAATTGTAAAAGAGATAAGTGATGCCTTAGAAGCTGAACTTCAAAGTGTAGGAAGTGTTTTAGGAAAAAAGATTGGAGGACCAGAAAAAGCTGCAGAAGTTTTATCTCATGCAGGAAGAGAATTAGAAGATGAACTTTTAACTGAAATAGAAGATGAAAATCCTGCCTTAGCTGAAGAAATAAGAAGGTATCTCTTTACCTTTGAAGACTTCCTTAAAGTCGATGACTTTAGTATTCAAACTCTTCTTAGAGAAATCTCTACTGATGATCTTAAATTAGCTTTAAAAGGTGCTTCACCAGAAGTAAAAGAAAAATTCTTTAGAAATATGAGTAAACGTGCTGCAGATTTATTAAAAGAGGAACTTGAATTGATGCCTCCTGTTAGAATTACAGAAGTAGAAAAGGCTCAACAAAATATTATTAAAACCGCTAAAAAATTAGAACAAGAAGGAAAAATAGTTCTTACAAGAGGAGAAGAAGAATTTGTCTAAAATTTTAAAAAACAAACAAATAAATAATACTTCTATTATTATTCCTGATTCAAGCTCTATAAAAGGAGAAGTTTTTCAATCTCTTTTTGAAATAAATATGGAAGATATTTCTAAACTAAAAAAAGAAATAGAATCCCCAGAAGAAAAAGCCAAAAAGGAAGGTTTTGAAATAGGTTATAAAGAAGGATTAAATAAGGGTTATTTAGAAGGACATAAAAGAGGATATAAAGAAGGTTTTGAAAAAGGGAAAAAAGAAGCTGAAGAAAGATACAAAAAACTCGAAAATATCCTAAAAAAAGATTTTCAAGAAAAAATCCACTCTATAAATACTTTTTTAAAAAATTTAGAAAAAGAAAGTAAAGAATTAATTTTAAATATGGATAAAGAAGTTTTAAATTTAGCCTTAAATATAGCTCAAAAACTAATTTTAAAGGAAATTGAGAGAGATCCTGAAATTTCATTAAGACTTATAAAGGAAGCTCTAAATTATATTGCTGAAGGAACAGAGCTAAATATTAAGGTAAATCCAGAGGAATATAAATTTTTAGAAGAAAATCTATTAAAGTATATCCCCCCATCTCAAAAAATTAAACTAATTCCAGATGAATCTATATCAAAGGGTGGAATCTTTATTGAAACCTCCTTAGGGGTTATTGATGCTACTTTTGAAAAAAGATGGAAAAAACTTTTAGAAACTCTTTTAAAAGATGAAGGTTAAAAGTTTAGAAGAGTATAAAAAAGAAATTTCACAATTAATTCCTTTTGAAATTTATGGACATGTAACAAAACTTTTAGGATTAACCATTGAAAGTAATGGTCCTTTTTTGAGGGTCGGAGATCTATGCAAGATCGAGGGAGAAAACGCAAGTTTACTTGCTGAAGTTATAGGATTTAAAAATGATAAACTTTTACTTACTGCTTTAGGAGATACAAAAGGAATTAAGGTTGGAGCAAAGGTTTTCCCTATTGGTTCTTCTTATGCACCTGTAGGAGAAAATTTTTTAGGACGTATAGTAAATGCCTTAGGAGAACCTTTAGATAAAAAGAAAAAACCTAAAGCTTCAGATTTTTATCCCTTGCATGGAGAACCTTTAAAACCTTTAGAAAGAGCTCCTATTAAGGAGATTTTAGATGTTGGAATAAAGGCTATCAATGCTCTTTTAACTATAGGAAGAGGGCAAAGAGTAGCAATAATGGCAGGTTCTGGAATAGGTAAAAGCACTCTTCTTGGAATGATAGCAAGATATACTACTGCTGATGTAAATGTTATTGCTTTAATAGGAGAAAGAGGAAGAGAGGTAAGAGAATTTATAGAAAAAGATCTTAAAGAAGATGGATTAAGAAAATCAGTTGTTGTAGTAGCTACTTCTGATGAAGCACCCTCTATAAGAATTAGGGCAGCTTATTATGCTACTTCTTTAGCAGAATATTTTAGAGATAAAGGCTATAAAGTCCTTCTTCTTATGGATTCTTTAACCCGCTTCTGTATGGCAGGAAGAGAAATAGGTCTTGCTTCTGGAGAACCTCCTACAGCTCGTGGTTACACACCCTCTGTATTTGCTTTATTACCAAAACTTTTAGAAAGAGCAGGTCCTAAAATAGGGGCTGGAGATATTACCGGAATTTATAATGTATTAGTAGAAGGAGATGATTTAAATGATCCTATTGCAGATTCAGTAAGAAGTATTGTAGATGGACATATTGTGCTTTCAAGAGACTTGGCTCATGAAGGACATTATCCACCTATTGATATTCTTGCAAGTATAAGTAGGGTTATGAAAGATATTGTCCCAAAAGAGCATTTAGATTTAGCCTATCAAACTATTTCTATTTTGGCTACCTATAAAAGAGCTGAAGATCTTATAAATATAGGAGCTTATGTTAAAGGTTCTAATCCTGAAATAGATAAAGCTTTGGATTTAATAGGAGATTTGAAAAATTTTTTAAAACAACCAATTGAAGAACGTTATTCTTTAGAAGATTCTGTAAATTTATTAAAAGCTATCTTGAATAAGAAGTTATGAGAAGAAGAGTAAAACTTTTAAAATTTTTAACTTGGTATAAAACTCTTCAAGAAGAACAGGCTAAAATAAGAGTAATAAATTGTAGAATTAATTTGGAAAAACTATTACAGGAAAAAAACAAAGTTATTATTTTTAGAAAAAATAGCTATGATATGT
>QNAZ01000051.1 GCA_003641645.1 Thermodesulfobacteriota bacterium | reverse complement strand
AATTTAGGGATAAATTAGATAGTCAAAGAGAAATAGCACCTTTAATTATTCCTGAAGGAGCTTATATTATAGATACTTCATATTTAACTCCTGAGGAGATTTTGGGAAAAATTTTAAAAATAATAAGAAACTAAAAATGAAAAAAACAAAAAGAAATATTTTTAGTATAGAAGAATTTATTAAAAGAGAAAAGGCTAAAGCAAGAAAACTTAAAAATACCAGATGGTGGAGAAGGCAAGTAGAAAGAGGTATATGTTATTATTGTGGAAGGAAAGTTGATCCTGAAGAACTTACTATGGATCATAAAATTCCTTTATCTCGTGGTGGGACTTCAGATAGGATTAACATAGTTCCTGCCTGTAAAGAATGTAATAACAAAAAAAAATATTTACTTCCTTGGGAATGGGAAGAATATTTAAAATCTTTGAAAAATAAATAGAGGGGAGGATTATGTGTGGGATAATAGGATATATAGGAGAAAGACAAGTTCTTCCTGTTCTTTTAGAGGGTTTAAGAAGATTAGAATATAGAGGATATGATTCTGCAGGGGTAGTATTTTTAGAAAATGAAAAAATAAAAGTAATAAAAGTAAAAGGAAGAGTATTTAATTTAGCAGAAAAAGTTTTTAATAACCTTCCTCAAAATCCTGAAGCTCCAGGTCTTGGTCATACCAGATGGGCTACTCATGGAGAACCTTCAGATGAAAATGCTCATCCTCATCTGGACTGTCAAAGAAAACTTGCTGTTGTGCATAATGGAATTATTGAAAATTATTATGAATTAAAAAAAGAACTTTTAAAAAAAGGACATAAATTTAATTCTGCAACTGATACAGAAGTAATTGTTCATTTGGTAGAGGATTATGTAAATCAAGGTTTAGATTTAAGATCAGCCTTTTTTTCTGCTTTAAAAAAATTAAAAGGAGCTTATGCAATAGGTCTTATTTCTAAAGAAAATCCTGAGTTCATAATGGTTGCTAGGAACCAAAGTCCAGTTATTATAGGAATAGGAGAAAAAGAAAATTTTTTAGCATCAGATATTCCTGCTTTACTTCCATTTACTAAAAATATTCTATTTTTAAATGATGGGGAGATTGCCATATTATATAAAGATAAAGTTGAAATCTATGATTTGGAAGGAAATAAAATAGAAAGAAATCCTATAGTAATTTCCTGGGATCTTGCTTCAGCAGAAAAAGGAGGTTTCCCTCATTTTATGTTAAAAGAAATTTATGATCAACCAGATGCTATAAAACATACACTTTTAGGTAGAATAGATTTAGATAACCAAGAGATAGATTTTTTAAAGGAAGGACTTGGAAAAGAATTTTTTGAAAACATAGAAAAAATTTTTATAGTTGCTTGCGGAACATCTTACCATGCAGGATTAGTAGCTAAATATTTAATAGAAAGAAACTTAAAAATTCCAGTAGAGGTTGATCTTGCATCTGAATTTCGTTATAGATCTCCTTTAATTAATTCCAAAACCTTATTTATAGCTGTCTCTCAATCAGGAGAGACTGCAGATACAATAGCTGGATTAAGATTAGCTAAAGAATTGGGTGCCAAAATTCTTTCTATTTGCAATGTTTTAGGAAGCACCATTGCCAGAGAAAGTGATATAGTGCTTTATACTCAAGCTGGTCCTGAAATAAGTGTTGCTTCAACTAAAGCTTTTGTAAGCCAAGTTTTAATCTTTATACTTCTTACTTTTTATCTAAAAAAACTTTTTTATAATAAAAACGATAATAAAGAAAAGATAGAAGCTCTTATAAAACTTCCTCATATTCTTAAAGAGTTTACAGAAAAAGTTCATTCGGAAATAAAAAAAATAGCTCAAAAGTGGTATCATATTGAAAATTGTCTTTATTTAGGTAGAAATATTTTATATCCAATAGCACTTGAAGGAGCGTTAAAATTGAAAGAAATAGCTTACATTCATGCTGAGGGTTATGCAGCAGGAGAAATGAAACATGGTCCTATAGCTTTGATAGAAGAAAATATACCTACAATAGTTCTTTCTGCTAAAGAGACTGGTATAATTTATGAAAAAACTCTTTCAAATGCTGAAGAAGTAAAATCAAGAAGAGGTCCTATTATAGCTTTTGTTTCAGAAGCTTCTGAAGAATTTAATAAAATTGCTGAAGACTATATAGAGATTCCCTTGACCTTTTATGAGTTTTTACCTATATTTTACGTAATTCCTTTACAGCTCTTTGCTTATGAAATGGCAACTTTAAGAGGTTGCGATGTAGATAAACCTCGCAATCTTGCAAAAAGTGTTACAGTAGAATAGGAGGTAAATATGGAATGTAAAAGAGAAGAAAATTTGAAAAGATGTAATTGCACCTATGAACCTTGTTCTAAAAAGGGTATTTGTTGTGAATGTTTGCGTTATCATTTAAAAATGCGAGAATTACCAGCTTGTTGCTTTCCGCCTGAGTATGAAAAAACATATGATAGAAGTTTTGAATTTTTTGCTAAATTAGTTCAAGAAGGTAAAGTATAAGTGGATAGCAAGATTTTAGCTGAAGAAATAATTAACCTTTTGGAATCAAAAAAAGCTGAAGAAATAACATTAATTGATGTAAGAAAGAAGATAGATTATGCAGATTTTTTTATAATTTGTAGTGCTCATTCTACAAAACATACTCAAGGACTTTGTGAATTTATAATTTCTGAGATGGAAAAATTAAACATTAAACCTCTTGGTATAGAGGGATTAGAGTTAGGGCAATGGATTGTAATAGATTATGATACAGTAATAGTTCATATATTTTATGAACCAATTAGAAAGATTTATGCTCTTGAAGAATTGTGGGGTGATCTTTCTTCTCAGAGGAAACAAAAAAAGAATGAAGATTTGCAAATTCTTTCTTTTCAAGAATAAATAGCTTATTTTCAATGGTTTCTATTAGTAAATCTAAATTAATACCTTTTTTAGCAGAAATAGGGATAGCGTTATATTTAGAAACTAAATTTTTTAACCATAAAGGTGAAAAATTTTCTTTATTTTCAAGAACATCTATTTTGTTAAATACTAAAATTTTTGGAAGAGCAATAAGTTCCATTTCTTCAAGAATTTGATCCACAGTCTCTATATGATTTTCAAAATCAGGATGAGAAACATCTACTATATGTAGAAGGAGATCTGCAGAATAAAGTTCTTCTAAAGTAGCTTTAAAAGCCTTTTTAAGATCCTCAGGAAGATCTCTTATAAATCCTACAGTATCTGTAAGAAGAAAAATTTTTCCATTTTTAGTTTTTACTAATTTAGTAACAGGATCTAAGGTAGCAAATAGTTTATCTTCAGCTAAATAGTTAGTTTTAGCTAATGTATTAAGTAAAGTGGTTTTTCCTGCATTAGTATAACCAATAAGAGAGACAATTTTAAAATTAAGTTTTTTTCTTCTTTTTCTTCTTAAAGCTCTTTCCTGTGAAATTTTTTTCAATTCCTTTTCTAATTTTGCAATTTTATCTTTTATTCTTCTTCTATCTATTTCTAATTTAGTTTCTCCAGGTCCTCTACCTCCTATTCCTCCTGTTAAACGAGAAAAAGCATCGTCTTTTGCCCTTAAACGGGGTAAAGTATATTTTAATTGAGCTATTTCAACTTGTATTTTTCCTTCTCTTGAACGAGCTCTCTGAGCAAAAATATCAAGAATTAACTGAGTTCTATCTATAACTCTTAAATCTGTAACCTCTGTTAAAGCTCTTACTTGAGAAGGAGTAAGTTCTCTATCAAATATAAGAAGATTAGCTCTGTTTCTCATAGCAGTAATCATAACCTCTACAAGTTTACCTTTTCCTATAACATATCTTGGATCAGGAGAAGTTCTTTTTTGAACAACCTTTCCTACTACATTAACTCCTGCTGTTCTTGCAAGTTCTTTGAGTTCCTCTATTTTTTCTTCTAAATATACATCTTTGGGTTCTTTAACAAAAATAAGAAGTGCACGATCTTTATTTTCATCAATTTCTTTAAGTGGTCTAATTCTTTCCAATTCATCTTCTAAATTTTTTATAAGATCTAAAAAATTTTCTTTAAGTTCCCAAACGTAACAAGGTTTTAAAAAATAAAAAAGTTTTTCTTCTTGATTAGAAATGGCACTTTTAAAAAATTCTGGATCAGGTAATATATGAGCAATATAAATTTTACCAGGTTCCCCTTCAGCTTTAGCTTCTAAAGCACCAATTAAATCTAATCTTAATAAAGCTAAATCAAGGAGATCATCTTGATCAAGACCAGAATTTTTTGTTTTATTGGAGTCATTTATAAGATGTGTATGAATAAATCTTAATCCTTTTAGTCTCGCTATATGATCACGATAACCTCTGAGTTCAGGGATTTCAATTCTATTAAAGGTTCCTACTATCACATAATCAATTTCTCCTTTTCTATTTATAAGAATTCCTACTTGACGATTTATTTCAGCAGAAATTTGAGCAAGTTCTTTTGCTAATTCATGAGTAATAATAGATGCAGGAGGAACTTTACGTCTATAAAGACGTTCTAATTTTCTGAGTTCACTCGGTTTAAGTCCTATAGTATTTCCAAAAATAGTATAACCCATTTACCTCCTAAATTAAAAATATTTTTTAATTATTAAATATAAAGAAGAAAAATTTTATTACAAGGTGGTATTTAAATATGATTTAATTTTTCAATAAGAAAAAATATAGCTATTCCAAAAGCTACAGCTACATTTAAAGATTCTTTTTCACCATAAAGAGGAATTTCTAAAATAAAATCAGCCTCAGAAAAAATTTTATCATCTACACCTGTTACCTCATTTCCTATTATTAAAGCTAAAGGGAAATCTTTAGATTTTATTATTTGAATAGGAAGACTATTTTGAGTAATTTCCAATATTGCAATTTTAAAACCTTTCTTTTTTAAAATTTGTATAGCCTCAAATGTATTATTAAAATAAGTCCAAGGAACTAATTCTGTGGTCCCTAAAGCTGTCTTTTCTATTTTGGGATGAGGTGGGTATGGAGTGATCCCACATAGAATAAGTTCTGAAATATAAGCACACTCAGCAGTGCGAAACATTGAGCCCACATTATAAGCACTTCTTATATTATCTAAAACTGCAACAATAGGAAATCTTTCCTTAGGACGAATTTTTCTCCACTTCTTTAAAATTTCTTCTCCTTCGAGTTTGCTCATGTTAAATTTTATTAAATTTTATGAAAGGATGGTATAATTTTAACATGTTAGATTATCCTTTCAATTTTCCTAAAATTGAAGCTATCTTTTTAGAAAGGGTTAATCGTTTTGTTGTAAAAGCTAAAATAAAGAATAAAAAAATATTTGCTTATTTACCCAATCCAGGAAGACTTTGGGAGCTTTTACTGCCTGGAAAAGAACTTTTACTTTTTAAAAACAATAAAAATTCTAAACTTCCCTATACTATTTTAGCTTGTAAGAATGGATCTCACTATGTTTTGCTTCATACACATTTAACTAACAAGATAATAAAAAAACTTATAACAGAAGGTAAGCTTGGATTTTGGAAAGATTATAGTGTTTTAAAAGAAGAAATTAAATTTAATTCTTCAAGGTTTGATTTTTTGTTGGAAAATAAATATACTTTAGAAAAAATGGTGCTTGAAGTTAAAACATGCACACTTTTTGGTAAAAAAATAGCTATGTTTCCTGATGCTGAAACAAAAAGAGGCACTAAACATATTTTACAATTAATTAATATCCAAAAAGACGGTCTTAAAAGCGGAATCCTTTTTGTAATTATGAATCCTGAAATAGAATATTTTATTCCTGCTTATCATATTGATTATGAATTTACTCAAGCCTTAATCGAAGCAAAGGACAAGATAGAAATAAGAGCTATTGCCTTAAAATGGGATAAAACCTTTACTTATGTAAAAAATTTAAAAGAACTTCAAATACCTTTTGAATTTTTAAAAAAAATAGAAGACAAAGGAACTTATCTCTTACTTTTTAAACTTCAAAATAAAGAAAAAATAAAAGTTGGAAATTTAGGAGAAAAAATTTTTGAAAAAGGTTTTTATGTTTATGTTGGATCTGGTATGAGAAATTTAACCAAAAGAATTAATCGTCATCTTAGAAAAAATAAAAAATTGAGATGGCATATAGACTATTTAATTCCAAAAGCTCAAAATTTAAAAACCATTTCTATAAGAAGTTTCGAAAAATTGGAATGTAAAATTGCTAAGGACTTAGCTTTAATTTCTGACTATATGATTATTAATTTTGGAGCTTCAGACTGCAAATGTAAATCTCATCTTTTTTATTTTTCTAAAAATCCTT
>QNAZ01000050.1 GCA_003641645.1 Thermodesulfobacteriota bacterium | reverse complement strand
GTATAGGAAATGGTATTGCTAATACTTTTCATTTAAATTTTAACAGGGCAATTCTTAAATAACATAAAAAAACTAAAAAAGGAGGTGTACCATGTTAAAAAGAGTGTTTAGGAAAAAGTTAGTTTTAGCAGGTGCTTTAGCATTTTCAGTATCTTTATTAGCTCCTATAGGAGCTAAGGCTCAAGAATTACCGCCAGAATTACCAGATTTATCTCAATTATGTGGTATGGAGTGCACAGGGTATTTTGATTTTGATGGAGAATTAAGTGGTAATTTAGATGTTACACTTCAAGTAATGGGTGTTGCTGATCTGGAAGCTTATCTTTCTCTTATTACAACTAATATTTCAATTAGTAATGGTAAAAAAGATATGGAAGTAAGTGGGTTGGTAAGAGCACTCAGCAAAAATGATCAATTTCTTATGTTTAATAAGATTAATAATCGGCGTACTGAAAATGAAGCAACAGTAAGTGGTGATGTTCTTAGTGGAGCACAGGGTAATATAGGTGCTAATGTAGTAGCAGGAGATTATAATGCACAAAGTAATGTAGTTGCAATTGCTGCTGGGGAAGAGGAAACTTCCTTAGTTGAATCTAAAACTTTTAGTGTCCAAAAGGCTAAATTTAATAAAGTAAATAATGAAGGAGTAACAAATACTGCTTCTGCAAGTGATAATGCATTGTCAAGTGCACAAGGAAATATAGGACTTAATATTGCTGCTGGAGTTGATAATGCTCAGACAAATCAATTAGGTATAGCTGTTGGTCCAGCTAAGGTTGGAATAGGTGTAGCATATGTTCAGCAAAAATCTAAATATAACACGGTAAACAATCAACCTATTATAGAAGAAATGGAAGGAGGAGAAATTCCTATTGAATTAACAGTTCAAATGAGTGAGGATATTACTGGTAATTTGGCTGGTACTTATGAGGGAACAGAAGAAGGAACGATATGGGATAGCTTTGGTAATCCAGAAAATACTTATACTGGAGATGCAGAAGGGACGGTTACTGGAGATATAGGTATAGAGAATATCGAACTTACTGGGACTATTACAGGTTCTATACCTATAGGTATAGTAAGTATTAACACCATAAATACAGCATCTTTAAGTGGTAGTGTGCTTTCAGGTGCAGTAGGGAATATAGGTGTTAATGTTGCAGCAGGAAGTAACAACCTTCAGGCAAATACTCTTTCTGTAAGCTATACACCTACAGTTGGACCTGTAACTTCTGTTATTACCCCCGGATTCTAAGTAAATTTAAATAATATTGTAAAGGGGGCTTTTGCCCCCATTTTTATTTAGGAGTTTTTAGAAAATGGTTTTTAAGAAGATAATAAAAAATCTGAGTTTGAGTTTCTTTCTTTTAAGCTTTTTTCTGTTTCAAGGTGCTTATTCAGGAAAGGTAGAAGTTAAAACAGGGTTCAATGGAGTGTATATTCAAAAGCGAGTATTAAGTATAAAAGAATTACGTTTTAAAAATCTTGTAAAACAAAAATATGACCTTAGTTGTGGTAGTGCTGCTCTTGCCTCTCTACTTAAATATTATTATAACCTTAATATAAGTGAAGAGGATATAATAAAAGATATTTTAACACATGGCGAGATTGAAAAGATTAAAGCTCGTGGCTTTTCAATGTTAGATCTTAAGAAAAGTGCAGAAAGATTTGGTTTTAAAGCAGGGGGTTATAAAGTTCCTGTTGAAAAGCTTCATTTGATAAAAATTCCTACTATAATTCTTTTAGATACAAATGGATATAAGCATTTTGTAATTTTAAAAGGTGTAAGAGGTAATAAAGTATTTTTAGCAGATCCAGCTTATGGGCATAAAGTAATAAATATAGAAAAGTTTAAAAAATCTTGGAATAATATTCTTCTTGCTGTTTTTGGAAAAAAATCTTCAAAAACAGTATGGGAACTTAAGAGTAAAGAAGTTTCTAAAGAAAATATTTGGGCTTTAAGAGACACTATTACTACAGATCTTTTTTTTATAAGACAGCCTTTTGAAATAAAACCTTAGGGATACTTATAGGAGGAGTTGATATGTTTAAAAAGATAAATTTGAAAATTAATTTATATATATGTTTCCTTTTATTATTTACTTTATGTATAGGATTATCTAAATCGTTTGCATTTGAAGAAAAAAATATTTTTACTACTGTTGAATTAGCAAAAGAAGAGTTTTTACAAGAAATAAGAGGTGGTTATATGGGAGTTTATTTTCAGGTAGTTTTTACAGGTTACTGGGACAATTTAGGACATAGTGTTAGTATATTAGAAGAAGATAGTAATTCTAATTTTTCAGCAGATCCAGTAGCCTCGGTATCAGGAACAAATGTAAGAAGTATTGCTTTAATAGGAGGCTTTAATGGAGCTAATGGTGTTTTTCAGATTAATCAGGTTCCAGGTTCAAACAATATTATAGAGAATAATTTAATAATAAACATTACTATTATTACTGACCAACAAATTACCTTAAATGATTTATTAGGTAATACTCTTTACATTCCTTCCTTACATTAAATTTTTAAAAACTTGACAAAAATTTTAAAATTATTAAAGTAAAATTAAAAAATGCCGATTAAATAATAAAAAATGGGGTAATATAAAAATGAAGATTAATGGTATTACTGGAAAAAATATAGAAAATTTAAGAGATATAAAAGAAGCAAGAATAAAGGAAGAAAATCTAAAAGTAGGAACAACAAAGCCAGAAAAAAATATAACTAATCAAACAGAAGTAATAGAACTTTCATCTCAAAAATTAGTAGAAAAAGCAGTTAAAAAGGCTCTTTCTATGCCTGAGATCAGAGAAGAAAAGGTTACTCAAATAAAAGCACAAATCAAATCTGGTACTTATAATGTTTCTAATAAAGAAATTGCTCGTGCAATAATTAGAAATTTTCTTGATGAAATAGCTTAATTTTTATAAATTTTTAAAATCTTTTCTATAATTTTAGTAGTAGAGGTATTAAACTTAATAGGGATTCTTTCTACTTTCCCTCCATAACTTTTAACAAAATCTGCACCTATGATTTTATCTTCTTCCCAATCAGCGCCTTTAACAAGGACATCTGGTTTGAGTGCTTTTATTAATCTTTCTGGAGTCTCTTCATCAAAAAGTACAATATAATCTACACATTCTAAACCAGCTAAAGTATAAGCTCTTTTTTCTTGAGAATTTATAGGTCTTAGAAATCCTTTTATTTTTTTTACAGATTTATCACTATTTAATCCTACTACTAAAAAATCTCCTAAAGCCCTTGCAGAATTTAAATAATGTATATGCCCAGCATGTAAAATATCAAAACACCCATTTGTAAAAACCATAATTTGACCTTTTTCCCTTCTTTTTTGAATGATAAACTTAAGCTCATCTAAGCTTTTAATTTTATGAGAAAATCTTAAACATGGAGTTTTCATAGGATAAAGCAATTTTTCCAGTTTTAAAGGGAGAGAAATCTCTATAATTTCTTCTTTTTCTGACTTTTTATTAAGAGCATCTCCAGAGGGAGAAAAGCTAAGAGAGTTTCCTGCTATTATGAAATTTTCTATTTGAGAGATGGCATTTACTCCTGCCACAAATATTTGATTTTCTATAGCTCTTGCTTTAAGAAGTGCTTCCCAATGCTTTATTCTTGCTTTTGGCCATTGGGCAAAAACTGCTAATAAATCCATCCCTTCCTTTATTAGAGTTCTTGCAACCTCAGGGCTTCTTAATTCAAAACATATAATAATTCCTATTTTGAGTCCATTTATCTCCAAAAATTTTCTTTTTTTACCAGAAGAAAAGATTTTATCCATTTCAGGAAAAAGCAAAAATTTTTCTGCTAAAACCTTTATGCTTTGTGGAGAAATAGAATAAACTGCATTATAAATTTTATTTTTTTCATAATGCGGGGCACCTAATAAAACATATTTTTTGTAATTTTTGGTTAATTTTTGAACCTCTAAGAGAGCCTTATTAATATTTTCTTGAGAGAAAAGATCAAAAGGAAATTTATAGCCTGTTAAGGCAAGTTCTGGGAAAAAAACAAGGTCACCTTTAGCAATTTTGATAAAATCTTTAATTTTTTGTAAATTGTCTTCTAAATTGTGTTTAACCTCCATCTGAACAAGACTTATTTTTAACATCTTTAGCTCTTTTTAAGTTAAGCTACTTCTTGCAAGACTCGCTACATAAACTTTTCTTGCTCCTTTCTTTTTCAAAGCTTTAGCAGCCTCATTTAAAGTGGCACCTGTTGTCATTACATCATCTATTACCAAAATAGATTTATCTTTTACCACTTCACTTGCTAAAAAAGCATTTTTAACATTTTTCCATCTTTCTTTTTGGGAAAGTTCTGTTTGAGGTTTAGTGTGTACAATGCGTTTTAAAATCTTTTCAGAAGGTTTTTTACCTAAGAAGCCCCAAGTAATCAAAAAACTTTGGTTAAAACCTCTTTCTCTAAGTCTTTTGGAAGATAAAGGTAGAGGGATTGTTAGATCAACTTTTGGAATCTTTTTTTTTAAAACTATTTTTAAAAGAATACCTAATTTATATCCTAAGGAGAAATTTTTACCAAACTTTACCTCATTTATCCAATTTGAAACAGGAGATTTGTAAAAGAAACAAGCTACTGCTTTATCAAAGTATAATTTTCTTTTTTCACAATAACTGCAATAGGAAATATTATCATTTTTTAAATAGTCTTTAAGAGTTTCATCTAAAGGATTTCCACATTTAAGGCAATAAATTTTTATAAAAGGAAGAGTATCAAAACATTTTGAACAAACAAGGATTTCATTTTTATTGAGAGGTCTTTGACAAATTTTGCAGTTTTCAGGAAAAAGGAAATTAAGAATATTTTTAAACCATTTCACTTTTTAGTTTTATAATTTCAAGAACCAAATTAGCTGTAATAATTAAATCTTTCAAAGCAATAAATTCTTCTGTAGTATGCACTTTTTGCATACCAGTTCCTAATATAAGACATTTTAATCCATTTTCATTAAAAATATTGGCATCTGAGCCGCCTTCTTTTCTTTTAAAAACAATATTTAAACCAACTTTTTCTCCAGCCTTTTGAACTACTTTACAGATAGGATCGTCTAAAGGAATATTAAAAGCTTTAAAAATTTTTTCAAATCTTATTTTTCCAGAAGGAAGATTTTTATCTTTGACAGGATAAGAGGAAATAATTTTTTCAAATTGATTTTGAAACAAATTTTGCAACTCTAAAAGTTTTTCTTCTTTATGACTTCTTATTTCTCCTTTAGCTTCTGCATAATCAGGAACAATATTTATGTAATTTCCGCCTTTTATAATTCCAACATTCATGGTAGTTTCTTCATCAATCCTCCCAAAAGGAAGATCAGCTAAAATTTGAGAAAGGATATGAATAGCATTTATTCCTTTTTCTGGTTCTAAACCTGCATGAGCTGATTTTCCTTTTATTTCAATTTTAAATTGATAAGAAGATGGAGCAGCATTAATAACCTCACTTGGATTTTCACTATCAAGCACAAAACCTTCATTAGCATCAATAAGATTATAATCTAAATATTTTGCTCCAAGAAGACCTATCTCTTCACAAGTGGTAAAGATAAATTCTATAGGGGGATGAGGAAAAATATTTTCCTTTAAAACTTTAGCAATTTCAATAAGAATTGCAATTCCCGATTTATCATCTGCTCCAAGAATAGTTCTTCCATCACTTCTATAAATACCTTTATCAAAAATTATTTTAGGATTTTCACAAGGACCAACTGTATCAAGATGGGCACAGAAAAATATAGGACTGGAAGGGACTGTGCCTGGAATTTTTACTATAAGGTTCCCTACCTCAGAACCTGTGTTTTCTGCAGATCTATCAAAGAAACATTTATATCCAAGAGCTTCAAAAATATCAGCTATGTAGTAAGCTAATTTTCCCTCTTTTTTAGAAGGACTTTCTATAATTAAAAGATTCTGAAATTCTAAAGCTAATCTATCTGGATCTATCATTTTAGAATTAAAAATTTAATAACGAATTTTAAAATCAGTAAATTCACCTTTATAAGGTTCTTCTATGACTTCTACTTTAGTTACTTCAGAATAAGGTGATCCTTTGTGACACCAGGCAATCATTTTATCAATAGCTTCATCTTCTCCTTCAAAAACAGCTTCTACTCTTCCATCAGGAAGATTTCTTACCCAGCCTTTTACTCCTAATTTTTTTGCTTCAGCTTGTGTATAAGACCTAAACCATACTCCTTGAACTCTCCCAGAAATAAAAACATGTGCTCTTTTCATATTAACTTTATATAATTAAAATTTTTCCGAAAGTCAAGTATAAATTATGCAGTTTTTCAAAGTTTATAATAAACATAATTTTTAAAAATGAATAAAGAAAAAGTTAAATGAAGAAAATAAAAAATAATAAAAAAAATAAAAGAGAAGAAAGTT
>QNAZ01000049.1 GCA_003641645.1 Thermodesulfobacteriota bacterium | reverse complement strand
TTATATGACTCTTTAATTCATTATGTTAATTGTTATAATAAAAAATTAAATTTACTAAAGGAGCAAAGTATGAATTGTTTTAAAAAATTATTATATTTTCTTTTAATTCTTGGAATACTTTGGAGCCTAAATAGTTGTAGTCGTCCTCATAAAACTTATTTGCCTTATAGAGTTGCGAAAAATATAAATTCTATTCTGATTTTACCTTTTGAAACTTATCCTGAAGAATATGAAAGTTTTTTTTATTGTCCTGTAAGGGAAGTAATTTCTGGATATATAGAACCTTATGCAAAAGAAACCATGAATAGATTATTAAAAAAAGAATTATTAAAGTATTCCTCTTATTATAATTTCGTATTTCTTTCTCAAAATGAATATGAAAATCTTATTTCTCAAATCTTGGAAGAAACTAAAAATCCAGCAGAAATTGTTAAACAGTTGAGTGAAAAAACTAATACCCAAGCAGTTTTATATAGCAAAATTTATAGATTTGAAGAAAGAAAGGGTGGTTCTTTTTCAATAGCAGAACCTGCAAGTGTAGCTTTTGCTTTAATTCTTTATGATGGAAAAACAGGACGAATTTTATGGATGGAAGAATTTGATGAAACACAAAAACCCTTAAGTGAAAATGTTTTGAATATAAAACTTTATGGAAAATTAAAATGGCTTACAGCTGAAGAATTAGCTCAAAGAGGTTTAATGGAAGTATTTAAAACTTTTCCAATTAAATAGAGCTAACTATGCTTATTATACCCGCTATAGATTTAAGAAATAATAAAGTAGTAAGACTCTTTCAAGGGAAATATGATCAAACAAAAGTTTATGGAGATGATCCTAAAGAATATGCACTTTTTTTTCAAAAGCAGGGAGCTAAAAGACTTCATATTGTAGATCTTGATGGAGCAAAAGAGGGTAAACCTATTCATAAGAATTTAATAATAGAAATAGTTAAAAGTATAAATATTCCAGTTCAAACAGGGGGTGGTATAAGAGACGAAGAAACAATTAATTTTTATTTAAAAAATGAAATTTCTCAAGTAATTCTTGGGACAAAAGCTCTTGAATCCTTAGAATGGTTAAAAGAAATTACAGAAAAATTTCCTTATAAAATAATAGTTAGTGTAGATGTAAGAGGTGATAAAGTTGCAGTATCAGGCTGGCTTAAGACCTCTCAAGTCCATTATTTAGATTTTTTGAAACATTTAAATGCTTTGAAGCTTTTTTCTATTATTCTTACTCTTATAGAAAGAGATGGAACTCAGCAAGGTATAGAGCTTGAAAGACTAAAAAATGCTCTTCAAGTTTCCTCTCATCCTATCATAATAGCAGGTGGAATCTCTACTATAGAGGATATTAAAAAACTTAAAGTTTTTGAAAAAGAAGGTCTTCTTGGGGCAATCAGTGGTAGAGCACTCTATGAAGGTTCTTTAAATTTGAAAGAGGCTCTTAAAGTTGCTAATGAATCTTGAATTTCTTAAAAATAGATTTGCAGAGTTTTTCTATAAAGGAAAAATTACTACAGCTTATATAAAAGATGTTAAAGATAAAAGACTACATCTTATTTTACCTTCAGGTAAAGAAGAACTTATCAATTATTCTGCTCTGATTTATTTTGAAGAAAAATCCATTCCTTTGAATGATTTAAATCAAATTATAGCTTTTGCAAAACAAAGACATGAAGAAAGAGAAAAACTAAAAAATAATTTTAATCCAGTTGAGATCTGGGAAGTATTAGTAGAAGATGTAGAAAAAATTTCGGTCAAAGATGCAGTAGAGCTACTTTTAGGAAGACCAGCTGGTGAAAATGAGATAGCAGGATTTATTAGAAAAGTCTTGGAAGAAAGACTTTATTTTAAATTAAAAGAGCCTAATACATTATATATAGTTCCCAAAAATGAAGTGGAAAGACTTATTCTTCAAAGAAAAAAAGAGCTTGAAAAACTTGAAAAAATTAATGAAGGGGAAAAATTTGTAAAGGCTTTACAATCCAAAAATATAGATTCTTTTTCTGAAGAAATTAAAAATTTTTGGATTTCAGCTTTAAAAGAATTTATTTTGTGGGAAACCCAAACTTCTTCGGGTAAATTAGCTTATGAAGTTTTAAAACGTTTAAATATAGCAAATCCTTATAAAGCTTTTGAACTTCTTGTAAAAGCCGGATTTTTAAATGAGGATGAAAATTTAGAATTTTTAAAAACACATTATCCAGTTAGTTTTTCAGATGAAGAATTAAAAGAAGCTGAAATAATAGCCAAAATGGAAATCTCAGAAGATAAAAGAGAAGATTTTACTTATCTTCATACTGTTACTGTTGATGCAGAAGAAACTCAAGATTTTGATGATGCTTTAAGTTTTGAAGAAAAAGAGGATAAATATATTCTTTATATTCATATTGCTGAAGTTGCTGATTTTTTAAAACCGGGTCTGGTTTTATGGGAAGGGGCATTAGAAAGAGCTTGCACTTTATATCTTCCAGATGGAATTTATCCTATGTTACCTTTTTCTTTGTCTCATGAAAAATTTAGTCTTAAAAAAGATCAATTAAAACCTGCTTTAACCTTTAAAATTATAATAGATAAATCCTACAATTTGCTTTCTTTTGAACCTTTTTTGTCTTGGATAAAAGTTAAAGAAAGACTAACTTATGAAGAAGTAGATAAACTTTTATTAAAAGATCCTTTCTGGCAAAAGCTTTATGAAATCCTTATGTATTTTAAAAGAAAAAGAGAGGAAAAAGAAGCTTTAGCTGTTTTTTTACCTGAGATTCAAATTAAAGTAACACCAAAAGGAGAAATAATTGTTAAAAAAATTGAAATGACACCTGCAAGATTTCTTATTGCAGAAGCTATGATCCTTGTAAATACCTTAACTGCTGAGTTTTTATATAAAAACCAAATTCCTACTATTTATCGTTCTCAACCTCGACCCTTAGAAATTATAGAAAATAGAGAAAGTTCTCTTTATTTAAAACTTCTGCAACTGAAATTTTTGGCAAAATCAGAATTATCCACTCAACCAGCTTATCACTCTGGATTAGGTTTAGACTATTACACTACTTTAACCTCTCCTATAAGAAGATTTTTAGATCTTTTAGTCCAATATCAGCTTAAGGCTTTTTTATTAGGAAGATCTCCTTTGTCTGAGGAAAATATTAATAAAATACTTCCGGAGTTGACTGAAAATATTCAAAGAGCAACCCAGATACAAAATAAAAGAGAGAAATATTTTTTATTGAAATATTTTCAAATTTATATGCAAAATCAACCTTTGAAAGGATTAATATTAAATGTGCAAGATAAAAAGGCAAAAGTATATTTAATTGACTATAATATTACTGGAGATCTTATAGGATTTAGAGGAAATTTAACCCCAGGTGATGAAATTACAGTAAAGGTTGAGAAGGTTCATCCCCATTTGGAGATTCTTCGTTTGAAAATTGTTTAATACTTTCTTCATCTACTACCCAATTATCTTTTTCATTTTTTTTAGCTTCATACATAGCTTTATCTGCCCTATTAATAAGGTCTGATATTGATTTCTCTAAGGTTTCTCTTTCAATTAATTGCGCTACCCCTATGGATAAAGTAACCAATTTAAAATCTTTTTTTTCCCATCTTTTACAAATTCTTTTTGCTATTAAAGAAGCATTCTTCCAAGAAGTATAAGGCAAAATAACTACGAATTCATCTCCTCCATATCTACAAACTTTATCCACCTTATTTCTTACACTTTTCCAAAGAATTTTTCCAAAATTTTTAAGAAGCCTATCTCCCTCTTGATGCCCAAAATTATCATTATACCATTTAAAATTATCAAGGTCTATCATCATTAAACTTAAAGGGTATTTCTGTCTTAAGGCTTTATAAACTTCTTCTTTTATTATTTCATCAAAATACCTTCTATTATAAACTTCTGTTAAGGGATCTTCTATTATAAATTTTTGAAGCTTTATATCTAAATAATGTTCTTTTAATAATTTAGAAAGCCGAGCTTTGAATTCATTTAAAGTAAAAGGCTTTAATATTATCTCATCTGTTCCTATCTCAAAATATTTACCCAAGTCCTCTTCTTTATGATAATCTAAAATAACAAATACTTTAACATCGGGATTTGTTTCTTTAATTTTTTCTATTAAAAAAGGAAAATCTTCATCTTGTTTAGAGAAAGAAAGAATAATTATCTGATATTTAGGATCTTGTGAAAGTGTTTTAATTGTTTCTTTAGAATCATTAACAAATTTAATTTCTAATCCTGTATCTTTAAAAAATTCTTCTAAAAGAATTTTTATTTTCTCATCTGACTCGCTAATTAATATTTTTAGTTTTTCCTTGGTTTCTTTTTCAATTAAATTAACCCAATTAATATATTCCATAATTTTTCCTTTTAAGATAATCTTTTAATATTTTAGCATGATCAAAGGCTAATTCATCCCAAGGTATTTCTTCTATTTTAAAAAAACGTGCTAATTTGGCATCATCTTTAGGTTTAAGTTCTCCTTTACCTTTAGCTACAAACACAGTTGTTATAGTATGAAAACGGGGATCTCTTTTAGGATCTGAATAACATCCTAAAAGGTAAAGAATTTCTATATCTAAATTTGTCTCTTCTTTGGCTTCTCTTCGAGCTGCTTCTTCTAAAGTTTCTCCATAATCTACAAATCCACCTGGAATAGCCCAACCATAAGGCGGATTTTTTCTATAAATTAATACAATTTTATCCTCTACTTCTATAATTATATCTACGGTAGGAAAAGGATTTCTATAGGGTTTAAAGTAATCAGGATGATATTTAGAAGTAATTTCTATTATTTGAGAATGAATTTTTCCATTGGAAGCAACTATAGTATTTAAAAAAGGATTATAAGGATTGCCAAAATAATCTGTAATTTCTCCTCCAGCTTCTTTTACTAAAAGCATTCCTGCTGCAGTATCCCAAGGTTTTAAATAAGGCTCCCAAAAACCTTCATATCTACCACAGGCTACATAAGCAAGGTCTAAGGCTGCAGAACCAAATCGTCTAACTCCTTGAGATTTTGTCATAAATTTTTTGAAAAGAGGAATAAAAAGATCTGGAGAATCTAAGATTTTAGATACAGGAAATCCTGTGCAAAGAAGGGAATCTATAAGTCTATCTTTTTGAGAAACTTTAATAGGTTTTTTATTAAGATAAGCTCCTTTTCCCTTTATAGCATAAAAAAATTCTTCTACTATTGGATTATAAATTATACCTAAAACTGGATTTTTTTCTTCTAATAATGCAACAGATATAGCAAACCAAGGAAGACGATGAGCAAAATTGGTAGTCCCATCAAGTGGATCAACTACCCAGAAATAAACTCCTTCAGGTCTTTCTTTCTCTGAGAAACTCTCTTCACTAATTATCGGTATATCCGGAGTAATCTCTTTTAAACCTTTTTTGATAAATTCTTCTGATTTAATATCTGCTGTAGTTACAAGATCAATTGTTCCCTTGTGATAAACCTCCCAACTGGAAAAATACAGTTCTTTTAATAAATTCCCAGCAGATCTAACTATCTTTTCAACTTTTTCAAAAAGTTTTTCTATTTCCATAAATATTTTTTAAAGAATATACTAAAACCTATTTTTTACAACTTTTTAATTTTTTTTAAAAAATGTTATATTTAAACTATTTAAAAATTTTTAATTTCAGGAGGAAGTATATGTCAAAAAAAGCCTTTGAAATTATGAACACTAAACTGGAAACTATTTCTTCTGAAAATTCTGTTTATTCTGCTATAGAAAAAATGATTGACAGAAGAATAAGATCTCTTCTTATTTTACCAAAAGATGAAAAAGATGAATATGGTGTAGTAACAGTAAGAAACATAATTTTTAAAGTTCTTATCAAGGGGATAGATCCTCATAAAGTAAAAATAGGTGAAATAGCTTCAAAACCACTTATTACTGTATCTAAGGATGCTTCTATAGAAGAAATTTATAAGCTAATGGAAAAAAATAATATTGCAAGGGTATTTGTAAAAGATAAGGAAAAAATTATAGGTGTAGTGTCTTTCTTTGACATAATGGCTCATATTCTTATAGAAAGAGCTAAAACTTAAAAGGAGTCTTTTTAATGTTAGAAAAATTCTTTGGAGGAGGAAAATTAGAAAAAAAGGCTCTTGAAAGTATAAAAAATTATCTTCAAATCTTTATTTCTGCTCAGGAGTGTTTAAAAAATCTTTTTCTTACTGAAAATTTAGAAAAAAGTTATTGTATAGAAAATTTAGAAAGAGAAGCTGATTCTGTAAGAAGAGAAATAATTTCCACTATCTATGAAGGTGCCTTTCTTCCTTACATAAGACCTAATCTTTGTGCATTTATTGAAATAACTGAAAAAGCCTTTGATTTTATGAAAATTTGTGCTTTTGAGTTCCGTTATCTTAATAAAGAGTTTTATCAAACTATTAAAGAAGAAGTA
>QNAZ01000048.1 GCA_003641645.1 Thermodesulfobacteriota bacterium | reverse complement strand
TTTACTGAGTGTATAAAAATAAAGTAAAGAAAATTTGATATTTGAATAAGTTCTGAGAAAATTCTAGAAAAATTGTAAGTTTAAAAAATTTTGATAATCAAAAAAGAAATATTCTTAAATGTATTCACTTTCTTTAAAAACTTCAGCAGTAAATAAATAGATTTTTGTATCAGGATCTTTATAACACTCAGGAGAAAGCCCTGCTTTAAGACAAACATGTTTTAAAAAAGTTTTTTTATCCCAACCATATTCTACAGGAACTTGAGGAAGCAAAACTCCTCTATGATAACCTTTTACAAGATAAACTCCATGTTTCCCTACTTTTACCTCTTTAACTGTTCCAGGCTTTAAAGGAGAAAGAACAGAAATTTCAATTTCTATTAAAGGTAACTCTTTAGATTCTAAAGGAGCAAATCTTGGATCTTCAAAAGCAGAAGACAAAGCCATTTTTTGAATACCTTCATAAAGTGGATACAGAGGTTCAAGAACCCCTATACATCCTCTCAAATTATTTTCTTTCAGAAGAGTTACAAAAACCCCTCTTTTTTTCCATAAATTTTTGTATTCCTTAGGAGGAACAATCTTTTCTGTCTTACCAGAAAAATGATTTTGCAAAGTTTTTCTTGCTAATTTTAAAGAATAAATCTTTTCTTCTTTAGTAAGCATTTATTTTTAAGTTTTTAAGAATTGAATTTGCTCATTATATAAGTTTCATTTATTAATCCAGATCTTACTTCTCCGTCAGGAAAAACAAATGTAGGTGTAGCCCTTATTTTTAGTTCCTTAATTAAGAATTTGATATTTTTGTGTATTTTTTTCTTTCCAATTTCACACTGATTGGAACTTTTATAACCCTCTATAAGTTCTTTAAATCCTTTTTTATCACATATAAGTGAAATAGCTTTTGCTTTAGCGTCAGAATGAAGACCTTCAAGAGGAAGTAAAATAACTTTTACAGTGATTTTTCCCTCACTTACCATTTTATTCAAAATACTTTCTGCTCTTCTACAATAAGGACAATCTGGATCTGTGATAAGATAAACCACATTTTTAGAATTTCCGTAAACTATATCTGCCATTTTATCCAATTTAGAAAGTTCATCTTGAGAAAGAAACCGTTTATTTATAGCTTGAAGTTTTTCTTGGGTTAAATTTCTAAAATTTTTAATATCAAAAATACTTCCACTTATTATATATTTTCCTTGAGAGTCTGTATAAAATATACCCTTTTGAGTTTCAGAAAGTTTTACAATTACTTCGCACAACCCTGGGACTGGACTTTTTTTAATTTTTTCAATTTTTAATCCTGGTTTAATAGAATCTAAAATTTTTTGCATATCTTCTTTTTTAGGACAATTATTTGAAGAACTACTTACATTTTTGCAAGAAATAAAAAATAAAAGACTAAAAAATAAAGTAAGAAAATTTTTAAGATTTAAAATTTTCAGATTTTTCACAATGACCTCCATGTCAAATTTTTATTATAATTCCTTTATTAAAAAATGTTCCAAAGGGTATCTACCTGCTCTTTCACTTTTATCATCAGGATATCCTATAGCAATAAGAGCACACATTTCATATTCATCTTTTGGCAAGCCTAACACATCTTTCACTTTATCTTCATTTTTTAAAATTTCACCTAACCAGCAAGTTCCCAGTCCTAAAGCATAAGCAGAAAGAAGCATATTTTGGATACAGGCTCCTGCAGACTGGTGATCCTTTATTTGATGATACATTTTGCTCTTTTCTAAGAATACTCCGATTAATACCGGAGCTTTTTTAACAATTTCTTTATATTTGGTAAGTTCAGATAATCTTTTTTTTGTTTCTTCAGACCAAATTATTACAAATCTCCAAGGCTGATTATTTAGACCAGAAGGAGCCCAGATACCAGCTTCTATAATTTTTAATATTTTTTCTTTTTCAGGAATTTTATCCTTATACCTTCTTATGCTTCTTCTTCCTAAAATAGCTTTAAATACTGCTTCTTGAAATTGTTTTTCTTCCATAATTTTTATCTTTAATAGAGTTCTCAAAATATTGAATATCTTTTAATACTTCTTTTCTTATTTTTTCTAAAAGTTTTTTATCTTCTATATAAGTTAAAATAGAACTTTCTCCTTTTAAAATTTTTATCATCTTTGTTACCAAAAGTCCTATATTTATAGCATCCATGAGTGCTTTATCATCCTGAATAGCATTTTTCCCTTTATAAGAATAAGCTATTCCCCAAGGAGGAATTATTGCTCCCATGGAAGTAAGGGCAGTTATTAAATATCCACAAGTCCAAGGACCTCCTGCATCAGCTCCCACAGCAATGGCTCCAACAATTTTTCCTTCCATATAACTTGATTCTCCATAGCTCACCATATTCTCAAGACATGTCATTCTATCAATCAGAGTTTTTAAAGGACCAGAAGGAGCAAACCAATAAATAGGAGTAGAAAAGATTATACCATCAGCTAAGTTTATTTTTTCTAAAATCACTTTTCCATAATCATCAAAAATGCAGGGGAATTTACACCCAGGCTCTTCATCTTGAATACATCCTATGCAGGCTTTTATTTCTCCATCATAAACACTAACAAATTCAGTTTTAGCACCTTCTATTTCTGCTGATTTTAAAGCTGAAAAAAGAAGCTGAGCTGAACCTCCATTTTTATAAGGAGAACCAAGGATTCCCAATACTTTCATTATTTTAAAACTTCCCTCCAGTATTTTGGCAGTCCAAAGGAAGTTTTATGAATTTCATGAGTATAATAATAAGTATTTGGAATTTCTTCCCACTTTGGTGTCTCAGGATTTGGATAAGGACATCTCATTAAATATGCATTATCTCCTCCAAAGGAAGGCACATTAGCCCTATAACAGTAGATTTCTTTTTCAGGATAAACTTTTTTAAATGTTTTGTAAGTTTCAACCAGTATATTTTTCATAGTAAAAGGAGTCCCACATTGCTGAACTATAATCCCCTTAGGGCAAATTTCATAAAGCATTCGGTGAAAGTCTTCTTTAAAAAGAGCATGAGAGAGTTCGTGAGTAACTCCAGTTAGAGTAACATCTGGATCAGTAGAATCTATAATTACCATATCAAAAAGCTGTTTTTCTTCTTTATATTTTTTCACCATTTCATATGCATCAGCTACTATAAGTTTAAGCCTTGGATCTTTTGGATTTTCAGGAAGAAGCTCTGGGAAGTATTCTTCTACTATTTTAGGAATTTGAGGATCTATGTCTACAATAATAACTTCTTCAATTTGAGGATACTTAAGTAGTTCACGAGAAGCTCCATAATCTCCACCACCACAAATAAGAACTCTTTTAATTGAATTTTCAGGAGAAGCCTGAACAGGAACATGAACAAGAGCCTCATGATAAATAAATTCATCTCTTGAAGTAAATTGGAGTCCATTATTTATAAAAAGCATTCTTCCCCAGAAGCTATTTTCAAAAACATATACATTTTGCAATCCAGTTTTTCCATAAATAATTCTTCCTATATAGGCAAATAAATAATCATTATGAATAATTTCAGCTAAAAGAATTTTTGCTCCTTTTTCATCAGTAATAAGAATATCAGCCATTATTTCTTTGATCATAAAGAACTCTCCTAAAAGAAATTTCTTTGAAAACTAAAAAAATTTTAATCAATCTAAAATATTTTGTCAACAAAATAATAGATTAAAGTCCTGATCTTTTAAGTTTTTCTATTAATTCTTTTTGCTCAGAAGTTAGTTTGTTGGGAATTATAGGTTGAAGAATTATATATAAATCTCCTTGAGTTCCTCCACCTAAAGGTAATCCAAGACCTTTAAGCCTTAACTTGGCTCCTGGTTTTATTAAAGGAGGAATCTTGGTTCTTACTTTTTTTCCATCAGGGGTTCTTACTTCAATTTCATCTCCCAATAAAAAACTTGTAAGAGGAATTTCTTTTTCAATAATAATATTTCCATTTTCTACTCTATATCTGGAATCAGAAATTATTCTTACTCTAAATAAATATTCTTTTGTTCTTCTTCCTTCTTTTCTTTTTATCCTAAGAATTTGCCCATCCTTTACACTTGAAGGTATTTTAATTTTTATAGTCTCATAAGTGCCAGGTAAAATTACTTCCTTTTCTCTCTTTTTTATAATTTCTTCCACTGTAAGAGGTAAATCTATTTGAATTGTTTCGTATGTTTCTCCAAAAGGAGAAAATTCTTCTTCTCCAAAATAAGTATCAAAAAGATTGCTAAATAGATCTCCCAGATCAAAAACGAATGTTTTTCCACCTCTTCTATTTCTTTTAAAAAATCCTCCAAGATCTATTCCCAGATCTCTAAAAACACTTTCAAAATCAAAACCCCTGAAAATATCTTCAGTAGTATATCTTTTTTCAAATTCTGTAGAACCATACATATCGTATAATTTTCTTTTTTCAGGATCAGAAAGAACAGCATAAGCTTCATTTATCTCTTTAAACCTTTCTTCTGCTTCTTTATTACCACGGTTCCTATCTGGATGATATTTCATAGCGAGTTTACGGTAAGCTCTTTTGATTTCTTCTTGCGTTGCATTTCTTGGGACCCCTAAAATTTCGTAATAATCCTTAGGCATAAATTTTCACCTCCAGAGAAACTTTGTATAAAAAATAATCTTTATATAAGAAAAAATCAAGAAAAGATTAAAAAAGATTAATCAGTTGGAGGAAGTCTTCTTTTTGAAGTAGGATAAGGTAAAATTTCTTCTAAAGCTTTTAAGGTTTTTTCTGAAATTTTAATTTGTTTAAAAACCTTTATTCCAGCTTCTTTAATAGCAGTTTTCCAGAATTCATCTCTTTCAAAATCTCTACTCTCATAATCGTATTCATAATATATTTCTTTTATTCCAGCTGAAGCCAAAAGCTTTAAACATACATAGCAGGGAGCTAAGGTGCAATAAATACTTGCTCCATCTACTGAAATTCCTAATTTAGCTGCTTGTGCTATAGCATTTGCTTCTGCATGTGTTGATCTGCAAAAATTATATTTGTCTATATCTGGGATACCCTTTTCTCTTCTAAAACAATACTTAGAACCTTTGTCTGTGCAATGCCATGCACCAGGCATTGGACCATTATAACCTGTTGCCAAAATTCGTTTATCCTTAACAATTACAGCTCCTGTAGGACGGGAATTACATCCAGAACGTAATGCCACTATTTTTGCAATAAGCATAAAATATTCATGCCAGTCAGGTCTATAAATTTTATCTGCCATTTTTTTTATAAAAAGGAAATCTTATACAAATTTCTTTTATTTTTTCTCTTATATCCTTTCTTATTTTTTCATTTTTAGGATCTTTTAAAACTTCACACATATAATGAGCTACTTCTTCAACTTCTTTTTCTTTAAGACCTCTTGTTGTAATAGCAGGTGTTCCAATTCTTATACCACTTGTAATTTTAGGTGGACGGGTATCAAAAGGAATAGCATTTTTATTCACTGTAATACCAGCTTCTTCCAATAGTTTCTCAGCTTCAGCTCCTGTTAATCCTTTTACTGATACATCTATTAAAACCAAATGAGTATCTGTTCCTCCTGAAATAACTCTAAAACCCTCCATTTTAAAAACTTCAGCAATTATTTGAGCATTTTTTACTACTTGTTTTTGATAAGATTTAAATTCAGGCTGTAGAGCCTCTTTAAAACATACAGCCTTTGCTGCAATGATATTCATATGAGGACCACCTTGTATTCCTGGAAATATTGTCTTATCAATCATTTTTGCATATTTTTCTTTACAAAGAATGAAACCTCCTCTGGGTCCTCTTAAAGTTTTATGAGTAGTAGAGGTAACAAAGTCTGCATAAGGGACTGGAGAAGGATGAATTCCTGCAGCAATAAGACCAGCAATATGAGCCATATCAACCATTAAATAAGCTCCTACCTCCTGTGCAATTTTAGAAAAAATTTCAAAATCTATTATTCTGGGATATGCACTTGCTCCTGCTACAATGAGTTTAGGTTTATATTGTAAGGCAAGTTTTTTGACTTCTTCATAATCAATCATTTCAGTATCTTTAGAAACTCCATAATGAACAATTTTATAAAATTTGCCAGAAAAATTAACTTTTGCTCCATGAGAAAGATGTCCTCCGTGAGCAAGATCCATAGAAAGGATCGTATCCCCTGGATTTAAAAAAGCAAAATAAACTGCCATATTTGCTTGGGTTCCAGAATGGGGTTGAACATTAGCATGTTCTGCTCCAAAAAGAAGCTTAACCCTTTCTATAGCAAGTTTTTCTACTTCATCCACATTTTCACAACCTCCATAATAACGAGAAAAAGGATATCCTTCAGCATATTTATTCATTAAACAAGAACCCTCAGCTTCCATTATTGCCATATCTGCTAAATTTTCAGAAGCTATCATTTCTAACTGATATTCCTGTCTATCTATTTCTTTTTGTATCAAACTCCATATTTTAGGATCTATTGTTTTTAAAAAAGACATTTAAAAAAACCTCCTTTTTATTAAATCTAACTCAATTTTATCAAAAAATTAAAAAATTT
>QNAZ01000047.1 GCA_003641645.1 Thermodesulfobacteriota bacterium | reverse complement strand
TTTGATAATATAACCTTTGTATCCCACACAGATAATAAATTCATTTATACCATAGGCAGAGTATATTTTCATAATATGCCATAGAATAGGCTTTCCTCCAATTTCTACCATGGGTTTGGGTTTTATTACAGTTTCTTCCATTAAACGAGTACCTTTTCCTCCAGCAAGAATTACTGCTTTCATTTTTTATATCCTTTACCCGCCCATCCTGGTTTGAAAATAGGTTTAGTTAGCTCTTGATAACTTTCTAACAATCCTTTTTTAATTTCAATCAAATGAGTTTCTAAATCTTTTTTTAAGAAATTTTCTTTTTCAGAGATCTTTCCCAATTTTCCCTTTAAAATTTGATAATTTTTACAAAGTTCACGAGCCAGATAAACATTGGTTCTAATTTGTTTAGCAACAATGGGATCATCAATTATATCTGCAATATCAAGAATGCATCTCCATCCTTCATCAGGACGAGGGTTATCAATATAAAGTCCTATTCTTGCTCCTATCATTTCTGATAGAAGTCTATCCCAAAGATTAAGTTCTAAATACTTAAAAAAACTTGGTTTTAATTTTTCTTGTAATATTTTTTCTTCATAAATAGTTTTTAATACTTTAACAAAGAGAAAGTATTTCCATCCAATATTTTCTTTTTCCCATCTTTTCAAATCTTCCTCTTTTTGAGGGTTCATAGGTTCTACTATAGGATAATCAATCACTATAGCGGGATCGTAGGCAAAAAAATGTAAGTAAAAAAGCACATGAGGGAATGCCGTAGTTTGATAAAGAGGACGATATTTTTTAAAAAAGACCTCCTGAATATAATCTTCTCCCCGTTCTTTAAACTTTTCCTCTCTGTAAAGAAAATTAAATATTACTGAAGGAGAATATCCCAAAAACTGATTAAATCCCATAAGATTAGCAAATTCCAAAACAGTACCTTCATAAGTTTTGTAACTGTGAGGAGATAACGATGCATTTGCAACATGAATTATAACAAAATTTTTAGTTTTATCAGAATTTAATAAATTCCATACTAAAGGTAATGTATCTTTTAAAATGATATCATCGTCTCCCATATTCCATATAAATTCAGCTTTTGTTTTTTCTAAAATTTCGTCAGGAATAGGCAAAAATTCCCCCATTTTACACCATTTAGGATATCTATAAGTTACAATGAAGGGAAATTCCTTTTTTAATTTTTTCAAAACTTTGGGAGTTGAATCAGAAGAACAATTATCTATTACGAATATTATACAATCCTTTTCAGCTCCAATTTTAATCACTTCTTCAGCAATCCTTCTTACACAAATTTCCAGCTTTTTAGCTCTATTCCAGGTTCTTATTTGAAATCTTAATTTTTTCATTTATACTTTATCTCCTTTTTCCCAGATTATTTCTGCAGCAGAATAGTGAATAGCTCTTTTTATAATTTCTTCCCAATTATTATGAGTTTTTCCTTTTGCTGCCAGAGCATATAGATAATTACCAAAGAAACGAGAATTAAAATAAAGAAATTTTAAAGTATCAAGCACAATAAGAGAAGTTATGTTTCTGGGGATTATAAAATTTAGACCATCTTGTTGTTTAATTTCAACTTCTCTTGGATTTATTCCCTCAAGCACCTTTTCAGGAACAAGAGGTTCAGTAAAAATAAAAACCTCAGAAAAGCCAATATATTTTAAAGCATAAAATAAAGTCCAAGGTTTCCAACGAGTAAGACGGTGAGGAGGAAAATCTTCACCCCACCACTTATATTTTCTATATCCAAGAGCTATATTTTCAAATTTATAAAAAGTTGGGCAACTTAAAAGTAAAAATCCATTATCTTCAAGCATAGAGTAAATCTCTTTTAAAAATTCATAAGGATTATTTACATGCTCTAAAACTTCAAAAGCTGTAATTATTTTATAAGGACCTTTAAATTCTTCAGGAAGTTCATCAAAAGACAGAGCTTTCACTACATTTAAACCAAATTTTTCTTTTGCTATATTTACTGCCTCTTCAGAAGTTTCCATTCCATAAACCTCAAAACCTCTTTTTCTGGCAAGGAGTAAAAAATTGCCAGAACTACATCCTATATCAAAAAGTTTACCTTTTGGAATAACCGAAAGAATAGGTAATAAAACATTAAATCTTGGAACTTTTTCCCATCTTTTTATTTCTTCATCTTCAGGTAATACAGTTTTAGCCCAGTTATAATCCATGCTGCTAATGCTTAATAAGTCTTCTACTTCTTTTTTATAGGCTTTATCATAATCCATAGCTTTTAAAGGATAAGTAAATTGCAAATTACAGGAGGGGCATTCAAAAATTCTGTGCTGATTTATGACCTCAAATAAGCTAAAATTTCCTTCATAACCACAAAGAGGACATTTTTTAGGTTTAGGGTAATCTTTTTCACAAGCAAGTTCTGCATCTTTTAAAGCAAAATACACTACCTTGGGAGGTATGCTTTCTAAGCAAGGACTGTAAAATTGCTTTTTTATTTGGGCTTCTTTACAGGGTGTTTGAGTAGCATGTATCATACATGGAGAAACACAAGTTTGTCCATGATAATTGGGTCTTAAAGGAATAACACTTGGATATGTTCCACATCTTAATTCGGGTTCTATAGCTCCTGAAATTAAAACAGCAGGTTTTTTAAGTCCAGCTGCAATATGAACAGTAGCTGTATCAGCAGTAATAATTGCATCAGCTAAACTTACTGTAGCTATTAAATAGCGAATATCTTTCATAAAAGACGAAAGATTAGCAGCACGAATCCCATAAACATCTAAAGCTACCTCTACAGTTATATCTTCTTCTGGTAAACTGCAAATTACAGGAACATATTCGTTCCAGATTAAATCCTCTATATCTTTAAGAAGTCTGGGTGGTAAAGTTCTATGAATGGATGAAGCAAGATAATGAAAAAGTAAAATCTTTTTTTTACCTGAAACTTCCTTTATTTGAGTAATAACTTCTTCTATTTCTTTTTTTATTTTTTCATCAACTATTACATCAGGGGTTTCATCTTCTGCAAAATAAAGATGAAACTTCCAAAGAAAATATTTAATCATATTCATATTATCAAACTGAGGCTTTCCAACCATTTCTACTGCTTTAATCATATAATCTGCTTTAACTACTTCTTTAATAGGAGCTGGATGAGAAAGAAGTTTATCTATATAAGGAAGTCCTTCTAAAACTGGACGAGCTCTACCTGATATACCTACCCAAAGTTTCATTTTAGGGTAACGCTTTTTGATTTCTCTTAAAGCAGGGGTCATACAAAGAGCATCACCAATAGCTGCTTGAGCAAAAACTAAAAGAGTTTTTCCGTTCAAATCCTGACCTTCATAAAAAGGAGGAAGCACACTGTGGGCTTTTTCAAATTGTGTTTGTAAATTCTGTGGAAGAAGTCGAAAAACATCATCTGCAAAAAGAAGCTTTTCTTTTGGTTTTAAATTAAATTCATAACCATTAAAGGAAAATTTTAACTTTGTTTTTGCTTTCCCAATTATCATAATTCTCTCCAAAAATAGTTTTTCTTGACTTCTTTTAGTTTAAATTTATAATTTTAAAAGTCATAAGTTTTTAAAATATAAAGCAAATTTTATGCCATTTTTAGCACTTGATTGCGAAGGTCCTTTAACTCTCAATGATAATGCTTTTGAATATTCTCAAGCTATTATTCCAAAGGGTGACAAATTTTTTACTCAAATTTCGAGATTTGACGATTATTTGGCAGATATAAAAAAGAAAGAAGGATATAAAGCTGGAGACACCCTCAAATTGATTCTTCCTTTTTTAAAACTTTTTGGTGCAGATAATAAAAGCTTAAGAGAATTTTCAAGAAAAACTCTTATATTTTTACCCGAAATTCCTGAAACCTTGTTTAAATTAAATCAATTTTTACCGACTTTTATAATAAGCACAAGCTATAAACCTTATTTAGAAGCACTTTGTGAAATTACAAACTTTCCTATGGAAAATGTTTTTTGTACAGAAGTTGATCTTGACAAGATAAAAATTTCCTCCTCAGAAGCTCAGATTTTAAGAAAGCTTTATGAAGAGATTCTTAACATGCCAGAGATCAAACTACCTAAGGATGCTAAAAAACCAGAAGACTTACCCTCAGAACTACTAAGAATTTTAGACCGATTAGAAGAAATATTCTTCTATATAATCTGGGATATGGATATAGGGATTTTTTTAAGAGAAGTAAATCCTATTGGAGGATTTGAAAAAGCTAATGCCTGTAAAAAGATTTCTGAAGAGTTATCTATTCCTCTTTTTGAAGGATTTTATGTAGGAGATAGTATAACAGATACTCAAGCACTGACTTTAATTAGAGAAAATAAAGGAGTTTCTCTTAGTTTTAATGGAAATAGATATGCTTTAAAAAGTGCAGAATTTTATAGTTTGTCTAAAGATGGAAGTGTATTTTTAGAATTTGCCAAAATATTTTTAGAAAAAGGAAAAGAAGGGTTTGAAAATTTCATCAAAATAGAACCTTATGAATTTGGTAAAATTCCTTCTCAAAAAGAAGAATTTGAAAAACTTGTTGAAAAAAGCGAAACTTTTAGAAAGAAAGTGAGAGGAGAAATTATCGGAGCTCTTGGATGATTCCGCTTCAGGATATTCTTCCTCGTAGAAATCCTCCTATAATGACATGGATTTTAATTTTTATAAACATTATAGTTTTTTTTTATGAAATCTCTCTTTCTCCTATAGAAAGAGAAACTTTTTTTAGAACTTGGGGATTTATTCCAGCAAGATTTTTTGATAAGTATTTTACAGTATTAGTAGGAGAACCTTCTTATTATAAGTATCTTTCTTTTATTACTCACCTATTTATTCATGGAGGGTGGTTTCACATAATAGGAAATATGTGGACACTTTGGATTTTTGGGGACAATGTAGAAGATCGCTTAGGACCTTTCAGATTTCTTCTTTTTTATCTTTTTTGTGGAATTTTAGCAACCTTTACTCATGCCATAATTTATAAAAATTCAATTACTCCTGTGGTAGGGGCATCAGGTGCTATATCTGCAGTAATGGGTGCCTATTTTATGATGTATCCTTTAGCAAGAATTTTAGTAGTATTTCCTGTATTTTTCTTTCCTGTATTTTTTGAAATTCCAGCTTTTTTATATTTAGGTTATTGGTTTTTAATTCAATTTTATAGTGGACTTTTTTCTTTAGCTATTCCTGTTTCCTTTGGTGGAGTTGCCTGGTTTGCTCATATAGGAGGATTTTTGGTAGGAGCATTAATTTATAGAATTTTCTGTAAAAAAAGAAGAATTTATCTGGATGAATGTTCAATATTTGGTTCCCTTTTTGATATAGATAAAAGATAAAAAAAGAGGTAATTATATGGGGTTTGGCGATCTTTTTTGGCTTATATTCTTTGCTATAGCAATGCAACCCTTTTTAAGACAAAAATTTTTAGAAATTGCTCGTCAAAAGGCTATAGAAGCTATTGAGAAAAAAAGAGGCTCAAGAGTTATTCTTCTTGTTCATCGTCAGGAAACCATGAACCTTTTAGGATTTCCTATTATGAGATTTATTGATATAAATGATTCAGAAGAAGTAATAAGAGCTATACATCTTACTGATAAAGATGTTCCTATAGATATTATTCTTCATACACCTGGAGGATTAGTTTTAGCAGCACTTCAAATAGCTCTTGCTATAAAAAAACATCCTGCTAAAGTTACAGCTTTTATACCTCATTATGCCATGAGTGGAGGAACACTTATTGCTCTTGCTTGCGATGAAATTGTAATGGATGAACATGCAGTTCTTGGACCTGTTGATCCTCAAATAGGAGAATATCCGGCTGCTTCTCTTTTGAGAGCAATAAAGAGAAAACCTTTAGAAAATATAGATGATAAAACTTTAATTTTGGCAGATGTTGCTGAAATGGCTTTAAAACAAATGAAAGAAAACTTAAAAATAATTTTAAATGATAAATATCCACCAGAAAAAATAGAGGAAATAGCTGAAGTTTTATCTCAAGGTTATTTCACTCATGATTATCCTATTACTTATGAGGAGGCTAAAAAATTGGGGTTACCTGTAAATAAAGATATGCCAATAGAAATATATCAACTTATGAAACTTTTTCCTCAACCTATAAGAAGAACACCTTCAGTAGAATATATACCACTTCCTAAAAAGGGAACAAAAGAGTGAATATTTAGAGAAGATTTTCTAAAACCTCTTCAAAAGCTTTATAACTTTCTTCTCCCCAAAGAACAAATCGAACAAGCTTAGGTTTTTTATGTTCTTTAAGAAAATTAATTACGGTTTTTAAAGCAATTTGGGCTGCAGATTTTATAGGATATCCATAAGCACCAGTGCTTAAAGATGGAAAGGAGATAGAATTTATATCATATTCTAAACACTTTGCAAGAGCATTTTTATAAGCACTTTTTAACAATTCAGCTTCACCACTTTTACCATCTTTATATATAGGACCAACTGTATGAATTACATATTTAGCTTTAAGATTCCCTGCACCTGTTATAACAGCTTGTCCTGTAGGACAATGAGTATATTTAGCTCTGAGCTCTTCTAAAATAGCAGGTCCACCTTTTCTATGAATAGC
>QNAZ01000046.1 GCA_003641645.1 Thermodesulfobacteriota bacterium | reverse complement strand
ATCCTTTGTTATATGTCCAATAACACAAATATCAAACATTATATAAAATAATAGGGGAATAAAGAGAATAATTCTCTTTATCCCCCTTATTATTTAATTTTATTTTTTATTTTTCGACATTAATTTTAATTACTTTTTTCTTCTCTTCTGGTTTTTTAGGTAATATAATTTTTAATACACCATTTTTATAAGTAGCAGAAATTTTATCTTCTTCTATTTCACAAGGAAGTTGAATTGATCTCATAAAACTACCATAATATCTTTCCATTCTATAAAAGTTTTCTTTCTTTTCCTCTTCTTCTTTTTTCTTTTCTCCTTTAATTATCAATACATTGTCAGATAAACTTATTTCCATATCTTCAGGTTTTACACCTGGTACATCTACTTTTACAATTATTTCATTATCAGTTTCTGAAACATCAACAGCAGGTATCCATTCTATACCTTCCCATTTTTCTGGTAACCAACTTTTACCAAAAAAATCTTGCCATATACGATCCATTTCTTTTTTTAATTCTTGTATTGGACGCAAAAGAGTTAAATCTGCCATATTTATCACCTCCTTTATTTTTATTTTTACTTTTCGTGTTAAAAAATAATCATGCTCTAATTTTTTTCAAGTAGGTATAATTAAAATACTTTTTTGTATAACTTTATAATAATTTAGCAATTATTTACACTTTACTATATTGAAACTTCAATAATCGTATTTATTTTTTAATAAAAGCTTTTTAATTAGGGAGGTTTAAGCTATGAAACTTGATAAGTTTACTTTTAAAGCTCAGGAAGCTTTACAGGAAACTCAGCGTTTAGCTGAGGCTTATAATCATCCTCAATTAGAACCAGAACACCTTTTAAAAGCTTTAGTTGAACAAGAAGGAGGGATAATTCCTATAATTCTTGATAGATTGGGAGTTAATTCAAAAATTATTTCCTCTGATTTAGACGAGATTTTGGAAAAATTGCCTAAACTTACACATGGAGCTTATCAACTTTATCTTTCCATATCTTTAAAACAAATTCTTGATAAGGCAGAAGCCTTAGCTAAGGAAATGAAAGATGCATACGTTTCTACAGAACATCTTTTCTTAAGTATTATTGATAGTCCAACAAGAGCTGGAGAAATTTTAAGAAGAAGAGGGATTACATTCAATAATGCAAAAGATGTAATTATGAAAATAAGAAAAGGACAAAGAATAACTGACCAAAATCCAGAGGAAAAATATCAAGCTTTGGAGAAATTTGGAAGGGATTTAACTGCTCTTGCAAAAGCTGGAAAATTGGATCCAGTAATTGGGAGAGATGAGGAAATAAGAAGAGTAATGCACATTCTTTCCAGAAGAACCAAAAATAATCCGGTACTTGTTGGAGAACCAGGTGTTGGTAAAACTGCTATTGTAGAAGGACTTGCTCAAAGAATTGTTGCAGGAGATGTGCCAGAAGTTTTGAAAGATAAAAGAGTTATTCAATTAGATCTTGGTGCTTTACTTGCAGGAACAAAATTTAGAGGTGAATTTGAAGAAAGATTAAAAGCTGTTTTAAAAGAGATTCAAGCAAGTGAAGGAGAAATTATTCTTTTTATAGATGAAATACATACTCTTGTTGGAGCTGGAGCTGCAGAAGGAGCAATGGATGCAGCTAATATGCTTAAACCTGCTCTTGCAAGAGGAGAATTGAGATGTATTGGTGCAACAACAATTGAAGAATATCGTAAACATATAGAAAAAGATCCTGCCCTGGAGAGAAGATTTCAACCTGTTTATGTAGATGAACCAACTCCAGAAGAAGCTATTGCTATTTTAAGAGGATTAAAAGAAAAATATGAAGTCCACCACGGAGTTAGAATTACAGATAATGCTATTATTGCTGCTGTTATGCTTTCTCATAGATATATAAGTGATAGATATCTTCCTGATAAAGCTATAGATTTAATAGATGAAGCTGCTGCTAAACTCCGTATAGAAATAGATTCTATGCCTACTGAAATAGATGAAATAGAAAGAAAGATTAAACAACTTGAAATTGAGAAAGTAGCTTTAGAAAAAGAAACTGATCCAAAAGCAAAAGAAAGATTAAAAAAACTCCTTGAACAGTTAAATGAGCTTAAACAAAAAGTTGAATATTTAAAAGCTCAATGGTTGCAAGAAAAAGAAGTGATTCAAAAAATCAGAAAATTAAAAGAAAAAATTGATCAACACAAAATTGAAGCTCAACAAGCTGAAAGACAGGGGGATCTTAATAAAGTTGCTGAAATTGTATATGGAATAATTCCTCAACTACAAAAAGAACTGGAAAAGGAAAATAAAAAACTTGAAGAGCTTCAAAAGCAACATAAATTTTTAAAAGAAGAGGTTGATGCTGAAGATATAGCTGAAATTGTATCTAAATGGACAGGAATTCCTGTAAGCAGGCTTCTTGAAAGTGAAAGAGAAAAACTTTTAAAAATTGAAGAAAGACTAAAGCAAAGGGTTGTAGGTCAGGACCATGCTATCTCTTCAGTAGCAAATGCTTTAAGAAGAGCAAGAGCAGGATTAAAAGATCCATTAAGACCTATTGGCTCATTTCTTTTTATTGGTCCAACAGGGGTAGGAAAAACAGAACTCGCAAAAGCTCTTGCAGAATTTATGTTTGATACAGAAGAAGCTATTATAAGAATTGATATGACAGAGTATATGGAAAAACATTCAGTTGCAAGACTTATCGGTGCACCTCCTGGATATGTAGGTTATGAGGAAGGAGGACAACTCACAGAAGCAGTAAGAAGAAAACCCTATTCTGTAATTCTATTTGATGAAATTGAAAAAGCACATCCAGATGTTTTTAATATTCTTCTCCAAATTCTTGATGATGGAAGATTAACTGATGGAAAAGGAAGAACTGTTGATTTTAAAAATACAATTATCATAATGACATCTAATGTAGGAAGTACTTACTTCCAAGATATCTCTCTTTCTCGCAAAGAAATAGAAGATAGAATTTTTGAACTTCTGAAAGCTACCTTCAGACCTGAATTTTTGAATCGTATTGATGAAATTATAGTCTTTAACAATCTTACAAGAGATGATATAATTAAAATTGTAGATATCCAAATTAAATATCTTAATGAAAGACTTATTGAAAAAGGTATGTTCTTGGAATTAACTGAAAGAGCAAAAGAAATGCTTGCTACTTATGGATATGATCCTGTTTTTGGAGCAAGACCACTTAAAAGAGCTATTCAAAAATATATCGAAAATCCTTTAGCTTTAAAGATTTTAGAGGGTGCTTTTGCTGAAGATGATAAAATTATAGCAGATGTAAATGAAGTAGGAGAATTTGAATTTAGAAAAGCTGAAGAAGTGGAAGAGTTGAAAAAAGTAGCTTTACATTAAATGGAAAAGTATAAAATAATTTTTTTGGGAACACCTGAATTTGCTATACCCTCTTTAGAAGGTCTTTATGAAAAAGAAAATGTAATAGCTGTTGTTACTCAACCAGATAAACCCAAGGGGAGAGGTTTAAAACTTTCCCCTTCTCCTATAAAAACTTGGGCTTTATCAAAAGGTTTAAAAGTATTAGAACCATTAAAATTAAAAGATTCTCAAGTTATTGAAACTCTTAAAAGTTTTTTACCTGATTTAATTGTTGTATGTGCCTATGGAAAAATTCTTCCTAAAGAACTTTTAGAGATTCCCAAATTTGGATGTTGGAATATTCATGCTTCACTTCTTCCCAAATATAGAGGTGCGTCTCCTATAAATTGGGCAATTTTAGAAGGAGAAAAAGAAACAGGTATTACCATAATACTTATGGATGAAGGACTTGATACAGGTCCTATTCTTTTACAGAAAAAAATTCCTATATTAGAAGAGGATAATGCTATAACCCTTGCTAAAAAATTAAGTCTTTTGGGAAAAGAAGCTATATTAGAAGCAATAGAATTACATAAAAAAGGAATTTTAAAACCTTTTCCTCAACCAGAAGAAGGAATCTCTTATGCTCCAATTCTAAAAAAAGAAGATGGATTTTTTACTTTTGAGGAATCTGCAAAAATAATAGAAAGAAAAGCTAAAGCCTTTTTGCCTTGGCCTGTTGCTTTTACTTATTATAAAAATAAACTTCTAAAAGTTTTTTCAGCTAAAGCTATACCTATAGAACATAAAGAAAAACCTGGAACTATTTTAGATATAAATAAAGAAGGAATACTTGTTGCTACTTCTGAAAATGCAATTTTATTAAAAGAAGTTCAGTTAGAAGGCAAGAAAAAAATTTCTGCTTATGAATTTGCTTGTGGTCAAAGACTTAAAGCAGGTGCTCTTTTAGAGTAAGATCTGGTATTTTTCCTTTATGTAAAGCTTTTAAAATAGGAGAAGCAATAAAAACGGAACTATAAGTTCCTACAATAAACCCTATAGTCAAAGCTAAAGCAAAATCTCTTATTACGATACCTCCGAATATAAGAAGGCTTAATGACCCAAAAAGTGTAGTAATAGTAGTAATAACTGTTCTTGCAAGCATTTCATTTATACTTGTATTTATCAAGCTGTCAAATTTTTTAAATTTTTTATTCAGTATATTTTCTCTAATTCTATCAAAAATAACCACTGTGTCAGTCAAAGAATAACCAGCTAAAGTTAATAAAGCTGTAATAAAAAGAAGATTAATCTCTTTACCTAAAAGATAAAAAACAGCTAAAGTAACTAAAACATCATGAAATGTAGCTATTCCTGCTGCTAAACCAAAGTGAAAATTGAATCTAAAAGTAAGATATAGAATGATACCTAACAGTGCACCAAGAATAGCAAAAGTAGCTTTTTTCTTCAATTCTTTACTTATAGTAGCTCCTATTTCTTCTTTGGCTAATAAACTAAATTTATATTCAGGAACCTTACTCTTTAAAGTTGCCATAATTTTATTTACATCTTCAGTAAGTGTTTCCTTGGAGCTTTTCAATTTTAAAAGCAACATATTTTCACCTTTTACATCTTGAAGAGAAAAATCTTTAAATCCTTCTTGAGAAAGGACTTTTCTTATCTTATCCAATGATGGAGGGATCTCACTTTTTAAATAAAGAAGCATTCCTCCTGTAAAATCAATTCCAAGATTGGCTTTTCCTCTAAAAGCCTGAATAAATGCAACTAACCCTGTTATACAAAGAAGAACAGAAATTATTCCAAAAATTTTTTTATACTTCATAAAATCAAAATTTGGATTTCTTATAATTTCAAAAAATCTAATCTTAAAATCTTTTCCTTTTTCATAGAGATATTCATAAAATATTCTGGTTGCAAAAATAGCTGTAAATAAATTTACAATAATAGAGATAGAAAGAGTTACTGCAAATCCTCTAATAGGACCTGTGCCAAAAGTAAATAAAATTAAAGAGGTTATTAAAACTGTAATATGTGCATCAAATATAGTCCAAAAAGCTCTTGAGTATCCCTGAAAAATAGAAGAATAAGTGGTTCTTCCTAATCTAAGTTCTTCTCTAATCCTTTCGAAAATAAGAACATTTGAATCAACTCCCATTCCAACACTTAAAATAATTCCAGCAATTCCAGGAAGGGTTAAAGTTGCCTGAAAAGCTGATAAAAGAGCAAGAAGAAAGTATATATTTAAAATAAGTGCCCAAATTGCTATTACTCCAGAAATTTTATAATAAATTGAGGTAAAAATAATAACTGCAACTGCTCCTATTAAACCTGCTATAATCCCTTTTTGAATGGAATCTTTTCCAAGTGAAGGTCCAATAGTTATATTTTGTAAAATTTTAACTGGTGCAGGAAGAGCACCTGCTCTCAAAACAAGAGCAAGATCTGATGCTTCTTCCATTGTAAAACCACCTGTAATCTGAGCTTCTCCTCCTGAAATTTTTTCTCTTATTACAGGAGCCGATCTCACTACTTCATCAAGAATGATAGCTAATCTTCTTCCTACATTTTCTGCTGTAATTTGCTCAAATATTTTAGCTCCTCTTGAATCAAACTGAATCCAAACATAAGGCTCATTAAACTGAGGATCTATTCTTACTTGAGCATTTTTAAGATAGGTGCCTGTAAGAACTGCTTCTTTTTTAAGAATAATAGGCTTTTTAATTGTTCTACCTGTTTTTCTATCCTTTTCTACTAAAAAATAAAACTCTGAGTCTGGAGGAATATATGGTCTTATAACTTTTCTCCATTCTTCTAATGAAGCAGTAGGAGAAATTTTATTCTCTCTTATTAAAGATTTCATAAGGGCATTTAAATCCAATCTTTGCATAGTTTCTTCATCTACTAATTTAAATTCAAGCTGAGCTGTTTGCCCAATCACCTTTATTGCTCTTTTAGGATCTCTTAAACCTGGAAGTTGAATTACTATTTTATCAGATCCTTGTTTAGTAATTATAGGTTCAACAACTCCAAACTGGTCAACCCTGTTCCTTATAACCTCAAGAACTTGGTCTAAAATGTGCTCTTTTATATAAGAAACTTTATTTTGAGAAAGAGTAACTTCTACTACAAAAGTTCCATTTTCTTCAGTTTCTTTAATTATTTGAAGTTCTTTGAAATCTTTTAATATTTCGTTTTTAAAGACATCAAAATCTTTTTTTTTATAAAATTTAAAATTTGCTTTTAGGT
>QNAZ01000045.1 GCA_003641645.1 Thermodesulfobacteriota bacterium | reverse complement strand
GGAATAGATATTGCAGGTAGTAAAAATACATGGGTTGTGGCTTTAAAAAAAGATAAAGATTTCTTAAAAATATGTCCTTTATTATCCTTAAAATCTCCTTCTAATCCTTCTTATATAAAAGATTTTTTTCCCATAATAGAATTTTGCGAAAAAAATAGAGTTTTAGCAGTAGGAATAGATGCTCCTTTAAGTTTTTCTTTAAAAGATAAAAAGGGATTTAGAGCATCAGATAAAGCACTTAAAAGCATGCTTCCAAAAAAAGCAAAATCTTGGGTAGTCTCTTATCATACACTTATGGCTGTACCTATAAGAGCATTACTTCTTAGTGAAGCTCTTTCTCCTTACTGTGGAACTATAATTGAAACTCATCCAAGAGCAAGTTTTTATTTCTGTCTTCCTGAAGAAAAAAAAGATCTTGCTTTTTTTTATAAAAAAGAAAATCTTGATAAAAATGAAAAATTTTTACTTGATTGGTTAAAAAATAAATTTAAGCTCTGTATAGAATTTAAACTTAAACTTATTGAAGGAATTTTGGATGCTATCTTATGTGCTTTAGCTGGATATTTTTATCATAAAATGCCAGAAAAACTTATATTTTTGCCAGTAAATAGTAATTTAAAAGGTTTTGGTCCTTTTGTAGTTATCTCCTTTTAAAATTTAAAAACTAATTTAAAATTATTTTTAATAATATTAAAATATAAAAGGAGAAAAAAATGTTATCTAAATTTTTAAATTGGTTTTCTAAAGATTTAGCTATAGATCTTGGAACTGCAAATACTTTAATCTATTTAAAAGGCAAAGGAATAATCCTTACAGAACCCTCAGTAGTTGCAATAAAAGAAGATGGAAGGTATAAAAGAGTTTTAGCTGTAGGTGAAGAAGCCAAAAAAATGCTTGGCAAAACCCCAGGAAATATAAAAGCTATAAGACCATTAAGAGAAGGAGTTATCGCTGATTTTGAGGTTACAGAAGCTATGATAAAATATTTTATTCAAAAAGTTCATAACAGAGGATATTTTGTAAAGCCAAGAGTTATTATAAGTGTTCCTTCTGGAACAACTCAAGTTGAAAGAAGAGCTGTTAAAGAAAGTGCTGAAGGAGCTGGAGCCAGAGAAGTTTATTTAATTGAAGAGCCTATGGCTGCAGCAATAGGTGCAGGACTTCCTGTTACAGAACCATTGGCTAATATGGTTGTAGATATAGGTGGAGGAACTACTGAAGTTGCTATTATTTCCTTAGGTGGAATTGTAGTTAGTCATTCTTTAAAAGTAGCAGGAGATAAAATTGACGAAGCTATTTCTCAATATATTAAAAGAAAATACAATTTGCTTATTGGAGAGGCTACTGCAGAATATGTAAAAATTCAAATAGGAAATGTTTTGCCTGAAGAACCTTATGAAACTATAGAAATAAAAGGCAGAGATTTAGTAACAGGTATACCTAAAACTATTACTCTTTCTTCTAAAGAAGTTCAAGAAGCTATTAGAGAACCCATAGATTTAATTTTACAGGTTATTAAGCAAGTTTTAGAAGAAACTCCTCCAGAATTAGCTGCAGACATGGTAGATAGGGGAATAGTTCTTTCTGGAGGAGGAGCACTTCTTAAGAATTTAGATAAATTAATTACTCAAGAAACAGGTTTAGAAGTAAGGATTGCTGAAAATCCACTTACTTGTGTAGCTATAGGAGCAGGAAAAGCTCTTGATGAGATTGAAACACTTAAAGAAGTTATGGTTGAAGTTTAAGTTTCTTTTGTAAAAAATCATTTAAACATTTTTTTGAACAAAAATAGTAACATTTTCCATTAATTTCTACCTTTATAGCTTCTTCTTTTCTAATATAAGTTTGACAATTTTCATCTAAAACAAATTCTGTAATCGATTCTTTGGATTGATTTAAAAGAAATTTCTTTTTTCTTTTAAAAAAATACCAATAAATAAAAATTAAAAGAGCTACACAAATCAAAAATTTCATGTGTTTTACTTTAAACCTATTCAAAAGTTTTACAATTACTTTCTTTATAAATTTCTATTAAAGGTTTTTTTAAAATTGGATGAACCCAGTTAGATATTACTTCTAAAGAAGGTATCATTACAAAATCTCTTTTGTGCATATAGGGATGAGGAATAGTTAAGGTTTTTGAATCTATTATTAAATCTTCATAAAAGATTATATCTATGTCTATAATACGATCTTCATAAGTATTTTTTCTTTTTAATAATTTTCTTCCCATTTTAGATTCAATTTTTTTTATTTCAAATATTAAAGCCCAAGGAGAAAGTGGTGTTTCTCCAAGTAAGATCATATTTAAGAAAAAGTTAGAACTTTGAAAACCCCAAGGTTTACTTTCATAGATACGAGAAAGCTTTATTATTTTTAAAGGTAATTTTTCAAGATATTTTAAAGCTCTTTTTATGTTTTTTTGACGATTACCTAAATTACTTCCTAAGCTTAAAACAATTTTTTTTAAAGTTGCAGGGTAGATAATCTTTGAGCTGCTTCCTTTAATCTTTCTTCTCCTACAGTTAAAGCTATTCTAAAATAACCTTCTCCAAAGTTTCCAAATCCAATGCCTGGAGTAACTACCAGTCCTATCTTTTGAAGAACTTTTTTACAAAATTCTTGAGAAGATATGTTTTTAGGAGTCTTTACCCAAAGATAAAATGTAGCATTAGGTTTTTTGAATTCATAACCCAGTTTTTGAAGTTCTGTAGCTAAAAAATCTCTTCTTTTTTTAAATACTTCAACCAAAGAAGGAACGATTTTTTCTAAATTATTTAATGCATAAGCTCCTGCTTCTTGGATAGCAGTAAAAACTCCTGAGTCTATATTACTTTTTACTTTAGCAAGAGCTGAAATTAAAAAATTATTTCCTATCGCAAATCCTATCCTCCATCCTGTCATACAAAAAGTTTTAGATAAACTGTGAAATTCTATAGCAACTTCTTTAGCCCCTTCTATCTCGAAAATACTTATAGGTGGTTCTTCATAATACATTTCTATATAAGCTGCATCATGAGCAACTATAAAATTATATTTTTTAGCAAGCTCTATCACTTCTTTAAAAAATTCTTTAGTTGCAATAGCTCCTGTAGGATTATTAGGATAATTAAGCCATATAATTTTAGTTCTTTCTAATATATATTGAGGAATTTTACTTAAATCAGGCAAAAAGTTGTTTTCCCAAGTAAGTGGCATATAGTGAGGAACACCATCTGTAAATATAGCTCCTAAATGATAAACAGGGTAAGCAGGATCAGGACATAAAATCACATCATCGGGATTTATAAAAGCTATAGGAAAATGAGCAATACCTTCTTTGGAACCTATAAGTGCTATTATTTCTGTTTCTGGATCAAATGATATTCCAAATCTTCTTTTTATATACTCTGCACAGGCTTTTCTAAAAAATAAACTTCCTGTATTAGAAGGATATCTATGATATTCTGATTTTTCTAAAGCTTTTTTAGCTATTTCCACTATTTCATGAGGAGTTGGAATATCTGGATCCCCTACACCTAAATCTATAACATCAACTCCTTCTTTAATTTTTTCATTTTTTAAACGATCAAGCTCTACAAAAAGATAGGGTGGAATCTTTTGAAGTCTTTTAGAAAGTTTCATAACATCCTCCTATTTCCCCCACTTTTTAATAAATTCTAAAATTATCTATTTAGCTAATCAGGAAATTATATATTTAGCAAGTTTAATACATCTTACAACATCAATAACTGGTCTATAGAATTAAGACTTACTAATATAAGTATACCACCAAATTCTTCTTTTTAGTTATTTTTAATTTTCCCTTTTAAACATGTTAAAAAATCACTACAGAATACCTTCTTTTTCAAGTTTATTTTTCCAGAAAGGATCTTAATTATTTACTTTTTTCTTTAATTACAGAAATTCCAGATACATATTCTCCCAATAAAAGAGAAATCAATCTCACACCTCGGGTAACTCTTTTTTGTTCAGGAACTTCTTTATTCTCAATTCTTATAGCTTTTCCTGAGCTTGAAAAAATTAAAATATCTTCGCCATTTGTTAAACCTGCTGCCCCTGCTACTTTACCAGTTTTTTGATTTACATTATGTCCAATAATTCCTTTACCACCTCTTCCTTGAATTCTAAATTCTTTAAAAGGTGTTTTCTTACCAAATCCTTTTTCAGTAATTGTAAATAAATAACCTTGGTTTCCAGTTTTTAATATATCAACTACTGTGTCTTTATTTTGCAATTTTATTCCTATTACACCTTCGGACTGTTTTTTAGTTATTCCTAAATCTTTTTCAGAAAAATGAATAACTAATCCATTTTTAGTAATGATTAATAAATTATCTTTTCCATCAGTTATTATACCTTTTTGTAAATAATCATTTTTTTTTAATTTTATTATTATAGTTCCATTTTTTCTAAGATTTTTTATTTCTGAAACTTTAATTTTTTTAATTATTCCTTTAGCAGTTACAAGCACAAGATATCCTTTTTCTTTATAGGGAAGCATAAAAGAAATATCTCCTTCTAAATAAGGAATTAAATTCTTGATATGCATACCTTTAGCTGTCCTATTAGAAAAATTCACTTCTTTTAAATTAAGAGGATATACTTTTCCTTTTTTGGTAAATATCCATAATCGGGAACAAGAATCTACTTGTAATGCTGTTTTTAATTTTTCATCTGAAGAAAAAGCCAAACTACCTTTACCACCTCTTTTTTGAGAAGAGAAAGTATCTAAACTTAGCTTTCTTATGTACCCTTCTTCACTTATTAAAACTAAAACTTCTTCTGAAGGGATTTTTTCTTCTAAACTTAGGCTTTCTTCTTTATCTTTTTCAATAATTTGGGTTTTTCTTTTATCTCCATATTTTTCTTTAATTTCCTTTAATTCCTGTTCAATTACACTTATTAAAGTTGGTTCATGAGTAAGTATTTTCTTATAATACCCAATAGCTCTCTTCAATTCTTCATATTCTAAAAGTATTTTTTCTCTTTCTAAAGCTGTAAGTCTTTGAAGTCTAAGATTTAAAATTTCTTGAGCCTGAATATCTGTGAAATCAAATTTCTGAATAAGTTTTATTTTTGCTTCCTTTGGATTCTCTGATTTTTTAATAAGTTCTATTATTTCATCTATATGAGATAGAGCTTTCAAAAATCCTTCTAAAATATGAGCTCTATCTTCAGCTTTTTTTAAATTATATTGAGTTCTTCTAATAATAACTGTTCTACGCCAATTAAGAAAATTCTGAAGAATTTCTTTTAAGCTTAAAATTTCAGGTTTCTCGTGAACAAGAGCTAACATTATAATACCAAAAGTAGTTTGCAAAGGTGTCATTTCGTAAAGTTTTTTAATGATAGTATGTGGAGCTTCTACCCATTCTTTTTTTAATTCTACAACAATTCTTATTCCCTCCCTATCAGACTCATCTCTTACTTCTGATATTCCATCTATTTTTTTATCTTTTATCAATTGAGCAATTTTTTCTACAATTTTAGCTTTGTTTATTTGATAGGGTATTTCAGTAAATACAATTCTTAGTTTTTCTTTTTCTTTTTCTAATTTATATTTTGCTTTAAGCCTTATTAATCCTTTTCCTGTAGTATATGCAGATTTAATACCTTCCTTTCCTACAATATAAGCCCCTGTTGGAAAATCAGGACCTTTTATATATTCCATAAGTTCTTCGATATTCAGATTTGGATTTCTTAAAAGAGCTAACAATCCATCTATCACTTCAGAAAGATTATGAGGAGGAATATTAGTTGCCATTCCAACTGCAATTCCTGAAGAACCATTAATTAAAAGATTAGGTATCTTGGAAGGTAAAACAACAGGTTCTTTAAGGGTATTGTCATAATTAGGAACAAATTCAACTGTTTCTTTTTCTATATCTGCAAGAAGTTCATGAGCAATTCTTGCTAATCTAACTTCTGTATATCTCATAGCTGCTGGAGAATCTCCATCAATGGAGCCAAAATTACCTTGTCCATCAACTAATAAATATCTCATAGTAAAATCCTGAGCCATTCTTACTAAAGCTTCATAAACAGGTATATCTCCATGAGGATGGTATTTTCCAATAACCTCTCCCACAATTCTTGCACTCTTTTTATAGGGTTTATTCCAATCATTACCCATTTCATACATAGCATAAAGTATTCTTCTTTGAACAGGTTTAAGACCATCTCTTACATCAGGAAGAGCTCTCCCTACTATAACACTCATAGCATAATCTAAATAAGACTCTTTAAGCTCTTCTTCTAAAGGAACAACTAAAACTTCTTCCATATTTATTCAACCTCCTTATTTTTCTTAATTATTTCAAGTCCTTTTAAAATCCTTTCTCTTACCATTTGAGCTAGTCTTTCTTTATCTCTACTATTTAGATCTTTTATTTCTATAGGTTTTCCTATATAAACCCAAACTTTTTTATTAGAAGGATTTCTAAACCAAAGAGCACCCTTAGGTAAAATATTTCTTGTTCCCCAGATTGAGATAGGAACTACATTAATTTTGCTTTTTAAAGGGATTACAAAGCCTCCTAATTTAAAAGGCAAAAGTTCTCCTGTAGGACTTCTTGTTCCTTCTGGGAAAATAACTAAAGATATACCTTTCTTAAGTTTTTCTATACAAGT
>QNAZ01000044.1 GCA_003641645.1 Thermodesulfobacteriota bacterium | reverse complement strand
CTATTTATCTCTTTTTCTGTAAGTTTTAATTTTTCAATAAGGTTTATTTCACAAAGATGAAAGATAGATTTTATTTCATAAAAATAATGGGATTTTTTTAAATAAGAATCTATCTTTGTCCCTTTGGATAAGATCCTAACCAAATTACTTGAAGACAATAATTTTGCATTTCTTCCAAACATGATTGAATTCTATTATCTTTTATATGTCCTTCACAATCTAAAAAAAATACATATTTCCAGGGTTCATCTTTAGATGGTCTGCTTTCTATTTTAGTAAGATTTATTTTTCTTTGAGCAAAACATTTAAGCACATCAAAAAGAGCACCTGGTCTATCAGCTACACTAAAAAGTAAAGAAGTTTTGTCATCACCTGTGGGAGGAACTTCTGTTTTACCAATAATCCAAAATCTTGTAGAATTTCCTTTTATATCTTCTATACTTTTTGCTACAATTTGAAGATGATATAATTTAGCTGCTACTAAACTCGCAATTGCTCCCACATTTTTATCTACAGCTGCCCATTTTGCTGCTAAAGCTGTTGAAGGAACTGTTTCAATAGGAATAGAAGGTAATTTTTTCCTCAACCATTTTCTACATTGAGCTATAGCTTGAGGATGAGAAAGAATTTTTTTGATATCTTCTAATCTTCCAGTTTGATTCATAAGATGATGAGAAATAGATTCATATATTTCCCCGCATACCTTTAATCCGTATTCATAAATAGCATCAAGAGTAGTAGCTACAACACCTTCAATGGAATTTTCAATAGGAACTATTCCAAAATTAACCCTTTCACTACTTACTTCTTCAAAAACATCTAATATAGTTTCTGTAGGAACAAGCTCAGCTGAAGTCCCAAAATAATTTAAAGCTGCAATATGACTAAAAGTTGCTTCAGGACCAAGATAAGCTACTTTTATCTTCTCTTGAGCACTTCTGCAAGCTTTTATAATTTCAGAATAAATTACTTTTAAAGCGCCTTCAGGAAATATTCCTTGATTTATATTTAAAATTCTATTTAAAACTTCTTTTTCTCTTATTAAATCAAAACTTTCAGAACCTATGTTTTCTTTAATTCTTCCAATCTTCTTAGCTATTTCTATTCTTTCTTTCAATAATTCCACAATTTGTGTATCTATTTTATCAATCCTGTTTCTTAATTCCTGAAGTTTATTTTTTTTCATAATACTATATCTTTTATTTTATCAGAATTTTTAATTCTTAAAGCATAAAATAATTTTCTTCTTACTTTTAAGTTTTTTATCTTAGAAATACATTCTGAACAAAAATACGCTCCCCTACCCCCTTCTTTTTGGGTTTTATCCAAAACTATTTGATTATCTTTGACACAAAACCTTAAAAGTTCCTTCTTAGGCAATTTTTTTCTACAAACTATACAAGTCCTTTCAGGAATATGTCCCTTTTTAGGCACTTAATTCTTTTTTAGCTTTCTCAATAATTTTTTCTACTTCTTCTCGAGAAAGTTTTGTTAATTCAGCAATTTTTTCTAAAGGTGTTTCAATAAGGGTTTTTAAATCTTTAATATCAGCTTCATAAAGATATCCTGCAGTTTCATCAGAAAGTCCTGTTACTTTAAGCAATTTTAAAAATTCTGGCTCTTGACGTCTTAAATATTGAGTCTCACTTAAAATATCTATTCTCCATCCTACAAGTTTAGAAGCAAGTCTTACATTTTCTCCTTTCTTACCAATAGCAAGTGATAACTGGTCATCAGGCACAATTACTTCTAAAGTTTTATTTTCTTCATCTACAATTACTTTACTACATTCAGCTGGAGCCAAAGCATTGTAAACAAATTTAGCAGGATCTGAATCCCACAAAATTACATCTATTTTTTCTCTTGCCTCTTTTCTATCTGTTCTTGCTATATTCAGTTCTTCTAAAATAACAGAGATTCTTGAGCCTCTTACTCCTATACAAGCTCCTACAGGATCAATATCAGGATTTGTTGAAGTAACTGCTATTTTAGTCCTTGAACCTGGTTCTCTTGCAATAGCTACAATCTTAACTATACCTTCTTGAATTTCAGGCACTTCTTTTTCAAAAAGTTTTTTTACAAAAGCTGGATGTGAGCGAGAAATTATAATTTGAGGCTCCTGTTGCCTATATACCTCTATTACCAAAGCTTTTAATCTATGTCCTCTTATATATTTTTCCCCAGGAACTTGTTCTTCTTCAGGTAAAAGTGCCTCTGCTCTACCTAAGGAAAATACTACTCCTCTTTTATCAAACCTATGAACATATCCACTTACTATTTCTCCAAGTTTATGTTTATACTCGTCATATATAAGTTGTTTTTCTGCAAGCCTTAATTTTTGAGAAAAAAGTTGTTTTACAATTTGAGCTGCAATACGCCCTAAATCTTGGAGTTCTATTTTTTCTCCAATAATATCTCCTACTTTAACATTACTTGAAATCTTTTTAGCTTCTTCTATTGAAATTTCAGCTTCTTGATCCCTTACTTTCTCTACCACTTCTTTTAATTTATAAATTTCTAAACCACTTCTTTCTTCATCATATTTAACCTCAATTCGGGCTTTATTACCAAATCTTCTTTTAGCTGCAGTTTTAATACCTTCAACTAAAGCCTCAACTACTATTTCCTTGGATAAACCTTTTTCTTTACTTAAATTTTCTATAACCTTTTTTAATTCTCCTTGCATAAATACTCTCCCTTATTTAAAATTCATTTAAAACTAATTTCAGGTTGTAGATTTGCTTTTTTTATATTATCTAAGGAGAATTCCCAAATCCTCCCCTCTACCTCAATTTGAACTAAATCTTTTTTTATTCCTAAAATAATTCCAGTAAAATTCCTTCTTCCTGAAACAGGTGTTTTTAAAGTTATTCTTGCTTTTTCTCCTTTAAATCTTTCATAATCTTCTTTTTTAACTAAAGGTCTTTCTATACCAGGAGAAGAAACTTCTAATATATAAGAACGATGAATAATATTCTCTTTATCCAAAATCTCACCTACTATTCCACTTATTTTGGCACAATCTGCTATAGTAACCCCTCCTGGTTTATCTATAAAAATTCTTAAAACCCAGCCATTTCTTTCTCTCCTCCATTCTAAGTCCACTAATTCCATATTTTTTTTTAAAATTGGAATTTCTATAATCTCTTTAATTTTCTCTTTGATTTCTTTTTCCATAATTTTAAAAAATAAAATAAGAGCGGGCGACGGGATTCGAACCCGCGACCTGAAGCTTGGGAAGCTTCCGCTCTACCCCTGAGCTACGCCCGCTTTATTATTTAATATTTAATATTTTTAAAAAATATTATAATTAATTTCCAAAATTTTACAAGCTAAGACTTTATTTAACTAAAAAACATATTATGATGTAATTATTGTCGACGCTGTCTTATAGAAATATTTATTGCTTTAGAATTAAATTTAAAAAGTGCCTAAATTGCAAGATTTGTGATATGCTAAATGATTAGAAAGTAAATGGACACAATTATAGTTACAAAAACCAGATAATACCAATTTGCTATCTTGGATAGTGCTTATTTTATTGAACTCTTTAAAAACTTATTTTATATGGAAAAATATTGTAAGACTCGCTAATTTTTTAGGTTAAACTTTCTTAAAAAAATTGCTACTCCTGAAGATCTTAGTTTTATTTTACCTTGATAAAATTTTTCCAGGTATCGATTCTCCTTATACTCTATTTTATAAGGTAAATTAAATTTTACAGTATGCGACTTAAGTTGAATAATTCCTTTGAAACCGAAATTAAAAACTATTTTTAAGTCTCAAAATCTGTTATTTTAAAAAATAGAAATTAAGTAAAATGCAAACCCAAAAATTTGTGTTATAATTTTTAAAAATTGTTTTAAAAGGAGGGACTAATTCCATGAAAGCTAAAATTGAGACCTCAAGATTAGAAAAAATATTAAAAAAGGTTGAAGGAGTAGCAGATAAAAAGGCTTCTATGGCTGTTTTATCTATGGTTTTAATAGAATATAAACCTGCCGAAAGTTATTTATATTTACTTTCTACTGATTTGGAAATAGGTTATAAGGGTAAAGTATTTGCTGAGATTGAAGGTGAAGAAACCTCTTTTTGTGTGCCTGCAAGAAAATTTTATGAAATAATTAAAAATTTTCCAGAAGATGAACTTTATCTTGTTAAAGAGGATAATAGATTAATTATTAGAGATGCACAAGAAAGAATTGTATACAATTTAGCCATTACTGATAGTGAAGAATTTCCCAGTCTTCCAGAGTTTATAGAAGAAAATGCTATTGAGATTCCTGGGAAAGTATTAGCTGAACTTATATCTAATACAATTTTTTCTACATCTAAAGAAGAAAGTCATTTTGTTTTAGGTGGAATCTATTTTGAACCTATTAAAGATGCTGGAATTTTAAGAGCTGTTGCATCAGATGGACATAGACTTGTTAAATTTGATAGAGAAGTAATAGGAATAGAAAATGCAAATTTTAATGAAGGTTTTATTGTAGGAAGAAAAGCAGCTAAACAGATAGAAGATATTGCAGAAGATGAATTAGTAATAAAACTTGGATATATAAATAATTATGTAGTTATCTGGACTTCAAATTCAGTCTTTTTTGCAAGAACTATTGAAGGAACCTATCCAGATTATAAAAGTGTAATTCCATCTTCTTATGAAAATGTATTAAAAGTAGATAGAAAACTTTTAATGGATGCTTTAAAAAGGGTTTCTTTGGTTATCACAGAAAGATTTAAACCTGTTACTTTTGATTTAAAACCTGATGAAATCACTCTTATTTCTCAGGAAACAGAAATGGGAAAAGCTCAGATTAAACTTAGTGCTATTTATGAAGGAAAACCTCTTACAGTAAATTATAATGCAGAGTATATTTTAGATGCTTTAGAAGTGATGGATTCAGAGGAAGTAGAAATTAAAATTGGAGAAGAAAGAACGCCTGCTCTTATAACAGGATATAGAGATGAAGGATTTCTTTATCTTGTAATGCCAATGGTGCTCTAATTATTAAAAATGAAGTCCTTAAGTAAAAAGAAAAAGAACTTTGTAGAAAATATGTCTTTTATTGAAAATTATGAAGCTCAAAGTATAAAAGTTCTTTCTGGATTAGAAGGAGTAAGAGCTCGTCCTGCAATGTATATTGGCTCGACCGATATTTCAGGGCTTCATCATCTTTTATGGGAAGTGCTTGACAATTCAGTTGATGAAGCCTTAGCAGGTTATGCTACAGAGATAAAAATAGTGCTTTATAAAGATGGCTCTGCAAGTTGTGAAGATAATGGAAGAGGTATTCCTACAGATATACATCCTGAAGAAGGAATCTCAGCTCTTGAACTTGTGATGACCAAACTTCATGCAGGTGCTAAATTTGATCACGGAGTGTATAAAGTATCTGGAGGTCTTCATGGGGTAGGTGTTTCAGTAGTAAATGCCCTTTCAGAATGGTTAATTGTTGAAGTTTATAGAGATGGAAAAATCTTTAAACAAACTTATAAAAGAGGTATACCTAATGGTCCTGTTCAAATTATAGGAAAAACAAAAAAAAGAGGAACTTTAGTAAGATTTAAACCTGATCCAAAAATTTTTGGAGAGTTAGAATTTGATTTAGATATTGTCCAAAAAAGATTAAAAGAATTAGCTTATTTAAATCCTGAAATCAAATTTTATTTAATAGACGAAAGAATTGGTTTTTCTGAAAAATATCATTACAAAGGAGGTATCATTGAATTAGTAAAAAGTTTAAATGCTAAAAAAAATCCCATTCATTCAAAAGTTATTTATATTTCAGGAGAAAAAGATAATATTAAAATTGAGGTAGCTATCCAATATAATTCTGGATATACCGAAACTTTATATAGTTATGTAAATAATATTCATACTAAAGAAGGAGGAACCCATGTTATTGGATTTAGAAGTGCATTAACTAAAGCTATAAATCGATATATTTCAGATGAAAAGATTCCAAAACAATTTAAAATAAAAGTAGAGGGCGAAGATGTAAAAGATGGTCTTTGTGCTGTTATATCTTTGAAAGTTCCTGATCCTCAATTTGAGGGTCAAACAAAAATGAAATTGGGTAATAGTGAGGTTAAACCTATTGTTGAATCTATTGTATATGAAGGTTTACTCAAATTTTTAGAAGAAAACCCAACAGAAGCTAAAAAGATTATCCAGAAAATAACTATTGCTGCTAAGGCAAGAGAAGCTTCCAAAAAAGCAAAAGAATTAATAAGAAAAAAAAATGAAATAGAAGATTTTTTAGTAGCTGGAAAGTTGGCAGATTGTTCTGAAAAAAATCCCAAAAAAAGGGAACTTTTTATTGTAGAAGGAGATTCTGCAGGTGGTTCAGCTAAACAAGCAAGAGATCGCCGTTTTCAAGCTATTCTTCCTTTGAGAGGGAAAATTCTTAATGTAGAAAAGGCAAATATTGAAAAAATGCTTTCTTCAGAAGAAATAAAAGGTATAATAGCTGCTTTAGGTGCTGGAATTGGTCCAGAAAATTTTAATATAGAGAAGTGTAAATATCATAAAATTATAATTATGACTGACGCAGATGTAGATGGAGCTCATATTAGAACCCTTCTTCTTACTTTTTTTTATCGACAAATGCCTGAGTTAATAGAAAATGGCTGGCTTTTTATTGCTCAACCTCCTCTTTATAGAGTGGTAGATGGAAAAAAAGAAATATATTTAAAAAATGATGAAGAAT
>QNAZ01000043.1 GCA_003641645.1 Thermodesulfobacteriota bacterium | reverse complement strand
TTAGCAGTATAATTACCAACTAATTCTGGAAAAATATTCTTAAATTCTGGAAAGGATTTCATAAAATTTTTTTACCTCATTTTCAGGTTCTTCAAAAGGAAGTCTTTTTAATCTATGTTTTAAAGCAAAATAAGCAACTCTTTTTATATCTTCTTTTTCAACCTCTTTTCTGAGATTAAAAGCAGCATGAGCTTTAGCTGCTTTAAGAAGCACTATATCTCCTCTATGACCATCTAAGTTAAGTTTAGAAGTAATTTCTACTACTGTTTTATAAATTTCTTCAGAAATTTCTATTTCAGACACCAATTTTTTAGCTTCAAGAATTTTTTTTACTAATTTTTTTTGTTCAGGCTCCCATTTTTGCATAAATTCTTCTGGATTAGTATCAAATTCTATTTTTCTTTTCAAAACTTCTTTCCTTAAAGTTTTATCTGTAATAGCTCTTATTTCTACACAAAGACCAAATCTATCTAAAAATTGAGGACGAAGTTCACCTTCTTCTGGATTCATAGTTCCGACTAAAATAAATTTGGCGGGATGAAAAAAAGAAATACCTTCTCTTTCAACTCTATTTATTCCCATAGCTGCTGAATCTAAAAGTAAATCTACTATATGATCCTCAAGTAAATTTACCTCATCTATGTAAAGAAAGTTTCTATTGGCTTTAGCAAGAAGACCCGGTTCAAAATATCTTTTACCTTTTGTAATAGCATATTCTATATCTAATGTTCCTACTACTCTATCTTCTGTAACTCCCAGAGGAAGTTCTACTACTTCCATCTTCTTTTTCTCAATTTTTATTGGTTCTCCATTTTTAATTTTTTCCAAACATTCTATACAATGAGGTCCCTCTGGAGCACAATTAAATCTACAACCCTTAATAACTTCTATTTCAGGAAGTAAATCTGCTAAAGCTCTAACTGCTGTGCTTTTAGCAGTTCCCTTTTCTCCCATAATAAGAAGCCCACCAATAGATGGATCTATAACATTAAGAATCAATCCAAGTTTCATATCTTCCTGATTAACTATAGCTGTAAATGGAAAAATCATTCCAGAATCCTTTTATATTTTTACCACTTCTTGCATTTTTTTCTTCCAATATTCTACTTCTTCTACAGTTATGACATCAATACTTCCACCCTGGAACTCACTTTTTACTTCCCCTATATTATCTTCTAACCAACCCTCTATTTCTAAATAGACCTTCCTTAGGGCTTTTTTAATATCCTCTGCAGGATTCCAGAGTCCTCTTTCCCAAGCTTCAAGAAGTCTTCTGGTAATTTCTTCTAAAGCCCAAGGATTATTTTCTTTAAAAAATTGTTTATTTTCTTCGTTCATAACAAAGGTTTTTGCAATCTCATCAAAAATCCAATCATCTACCTCTTGGGTAGTGGCTTCCCATCCATAAACTCTACCGATTCTTTCAGATATGTCCCCTGCGCCTTTATAGCCATGTTTTTTCATACTTTTAATCCATTTAGGATTTAAAAGTTTGGTCCTTACTACCCTTCTTATTTCATCTGCCAAATCTCTTACTTCTACATTTTCAGGATCCCTGGTATCTCCATAATAGGCTTTTACCTCTTTTTTAGATAAATGTCTGGCAGCTGCGGTCATCCCTCCATGAGTTCCAAAATAACAGCAGCAACCGAACAGATCATATTCATCTGATACAACCTTATTGTAGGTAACATCCACGCTTTTTAAAATTTCTGCAAATTCTTTATGTTTTGCTTCTCCCCATATATCTTTACCATAAGCATATCCATTCCAGTAAAGAAATACCTTTGCTAAGTCCTTTTCTTCTTTCCAAGCAGAGGCATAAACCGCTAACTGAGTTCCTGCTTGATAAGTTCCAGGCATGGAACAATAAATACGAATAGTCCCTGCTCTAAAATCTCCTTTATTTTTATTCATAATTTCCAGAGTATGCTTTTTTATAAAATTCTTTTCAAGTGGTTCATCGAGGCTTGCTACCTTCTGAATAGCTTCATCTATTAATTCTATACAATTAGGAAAATTATCTCTTATTATTCCTGAAACCCTTATAGTTACATCAATTCTTGGACGTCCAAGCTCTTTTAAAGGAATAATTTCAAAATCTTTTATTCTTCCATTACCAAACCATGCTGGTTTTACTCCTATTAAATGCATAATCTGAGCCATTCCTTCACCATCAGCCCACATTATGTCACTTGCCATCCAAAAAATAGCCACATTTTCAGGATAACACTTTTGTTCATTTAGATGTTTCTCTATAAGTTTTTCTGCAAGTCTTTTCCCGATTTCATAAGCAGATTTAGTAGGAACTCTGTAAGGATCGAGGCTATAAAAATTTCTTCCTGTAGGTAAAACATCATCTCTTCCACGAGTGATAAGTCCAGAAGGACCAGCTGGGATATAATATCCGTTAAAACCATCTAATAGTGCTTCTATTTCCTTAGAATCTTCTATTCTTTGATTTAAATCCAAAATTTCTTCTTTTATTTTTTGCCACATAGGATCCTGCCAGTCTATTTTTTTAAGAATTTCTTTGATATTCAAATTTATCACCCCCCTTGTTTTTCAAATTTCAACACTTCCTTTATTACTTCTTTTCCGATTTTATCTATCTCTTCAAGAATTGCTCCATAAGATTTTTTAAATTTAGGATCAAATTTGTCTTGATTTTGTAAAAGATCTTTCAGGTCATAACCCAAAAGTTTGGCTATTTCTTTTCTTAAGGAAACTTCTTTTCCTGCATCATATCGCATAATAGCATAGATAAAATCAACTCTTCTATCTCCTTCAGGAGGTCTTCCAAAGATGTGCATACCATCTTGAATTTGAGTGTTTCTAATTAAAGAGAGTCTTTCATGAACTTCTTTCACTACTGAGTCAAAAGGAATTTCATGAAGTTCTTCGTGAGTTAATTCTGAAATAGCTAACTTTTTTCCCTGCCACTTAATTTTAATTTCCTTATCAAGATTAGACTTTTTTAAAGTTTCAAAAATTAAATGTTGAAGAATATGAAGTTTAGCTGGATCTTTAAGCTTGGTTTCTTCATATTCACTTATTAATCTATCAAGTTCTTCCAATTCCTCATAAACTCCTGATTCAGTTATAATAGTTTGCATATGATCCACAAGTACAGCATAGGAACGTCTTTTAGTAATTGTTCCTTCAGGAGGGTTATCTGCATTGTAAATATAAAGATGTGGTATAGTATCAATTGCTATATCAGGGAAACAGGCAGAGGAAAGAGCTACCCCTTTTCCTGGTAAAAACTCTAAATTTCCATGAGTTCCTACATGAACTATAGCATGAGCTTTAAATTCTCGAGAGATCCATTTATAAGTAGCTACGTATTGATGAGGAGGTGGAACATCTGGGTCATGTAAGATCTTGCAAACTCTTCCATCACATTTTGCTCCAGCACAACCTCTTTTGGGTTGCACATGCACTGTTACATTTCCAAACTTAAGACCTGTTATTACTATCTTTCCATCATAAATCATGGCAGGAGGAATACCCTCCTTCCATTCTCCAGGTGGATTCCCCCAAGTTTTACACATTCTTTTTTGAGTTTTTTCTGGAAGCTCGGAAAACCATTCTAAATACTTTTCTACCGGTACAAAGGTTATAGCTCCTCCTTTTTCTACAATTTCTTCCACTGTAGTCCATCTAAATTCAGAAATAGCTTTTTTCTGCATAATTTCTTTAATAAGAGCCTTTCCAGATTCTGGAATATTTTCTACTTTATAGCCTACCTTTTTCATTTTACGCATAATTTGAATCACTGATTCAAGACTATCAAGATGTGCAGCAGACCCAACTGTGGCTTCAACAGAAGCACAAGGATTATTATGTAAAATAAAAGCAATCCTTCTTTCTTCTGGAGGTGTTTTTTTAAGTTCTATCCATCTTTCTATACGAGAGACAAATTTTTTTATCCTTTCAGAAATAGGCATCCTTTTTCTCTCTTCAGCCTCACCATTTACCTGAGCAGAAATAATAACAGGCTCAATTACTCCTTCAAATTCAGGAAGAGCAATAGACCATCCTATATCTAAATTAAGCTCCTCTTTTTCCCATTCTTCAATTGTTTTATAATAAGAACTAACAGGACAAAAACAGGGAACATTTAGTTTTTTGAGAATTTCAATACCATCAAAAGCAGTTTCTTTTTTGTCAAAACTTTTTTTTCGACTTGTTCCTAAAAAGAAAGAAATAAGTTTAATAAAAGCGTCTACTCTTGAATTTCCCTTTTCATCTAAAAACCATTCTAAAACAACTTCTCCTGAACTCTTAGTTCCTAAAGCTTTGTCTTTCACAGAATAAGCAAAACCTGAAATTACTTTGAAATTTTTCTTTTCAAGCTCTTTTATCAAAATGTCTTCCACTTCTGTATTTCCGTTTATCCAGTAATGTCTTGAAAAAAGAATACCTATAGTGCCTTTGCTCTGTTTTTCTCCCCAATAGTTTTTATACCATGATAAATACTCATCTATGGTTTTAAATAATTTTTTGGCTTCAGGATGATAAAGTGCTTCCCAGGGAACTTCCTCAGGTTCCTTATAGTCTATTTTTATGTTAAGAGCTTCTTTGAGCAAAAACTTAAACATATTGGTAAGATTTTTTTCTCCATTTATAACTAAATACTTATAAACCTTGCTTAAAATCTCTGCTGAGACATTAGATAAAAGCCAGTAAGATGGATCATGTCCAAGACAAACAATTTTAGCTTTAAGTTTTTTCCCTTTTATTTTATTTTCCAAAGCTTCCCATATTGGTTCATTAGAGCGATAAAGAAAAACTAAATCAGCTTTTTCCAAATCTTTTAAAACTTTTTTAAATCTTTCATAATCTAAATCTAAAGCTCTTGCAGAATGAACTTCTATATTTATCAGATCTTTTAAATTTTTTGAGGCTTTATAAAGCATATTATAATAAGATTGCCATACTATAGCTATTATTTTCATTTTCTATACTCCATATTATTTATAGTTTAAAAAATCTAAAACAGGACATATTAAATTAAAACCATTATTTTGTATTAGATTAATTTTTACTCCATAAACTTCTTCTATAAGCTTCTCATTAAGAATTTCTTGGGGTTTTCCTTTTGCTACTATTTTCCCATTTTTAATTACTACGAGTTTATCTGCAAAAAAACTGGCTAAATTTGGATCATGTAAAGTAACAAGAGCAGTAATCTTATTTTTATAGGCAAGTTCTTTAATTTTTAAAAGCACCTTTATTTGATTCCTAAAATCTAAATGAGAAACAGGTTCATCAAGAAGCATAAAAGGTGCAGATTGAGCTAAAGCTCTTGCGATAAGAACAAGTTGTCTTTCTCCTCCACTTATTTTATTATAAGGCTTATCTTTTAAGTGATAAATTTCAAGAGCTTTTAAAGCAATTTCTGCTTTTTCGTAATCTCTTTTCTTGGGAGAAGAAAAAAGTCCTATATAAGGAGCTCTTCCAGTTATTACCATATCGAAAACTGAATAAGGAAATGTAATTTCATGTTCTTGAGGAATTACTGAAAAAATTTTAGCTCTTTCTAAATATGAAAGTTTATTAATCTCTTTTCCATTAGCATGAATACTTCCTTTATAAGGCTTCCAAATACCTATTATACACTTAAAAAGTGTGCTTTTCCCTGAACCATTTGGACCAAGTATTACTGTAACCTTTCCTGATTCTGCTAAAAATTTTATATCCTTTAAAGTATCTTCTTTTAAATCTTTATGTTTAAAATATAATTCTTTTATTTCAAGCATATTTTTATTTTCCCCAAGCTTCTTTTCCACCTTTTTTCATAAGATATAAAAAGAAAGGTGCACCCGTTAAAGCTGTAATAATTCCAACAGGAATGTCAAAACTTGTAATAGTTCTTGATATGGTGTCTGCTAAAATCATATAAGATGCACCTGTTGTTAAACTTAAAGGAAATAAAATTCTATGGTCAGGTCCTATCATCATTCTAACCAGATGAGGAACCATAAGCCCTACCCATCCTATAATTCCACAAACTGAAGTTGCTGTAGCTACTGCTAAAGTAGAAAAAATAATAAAAATCAATCTTTCTCTTTTTACATTTACTCCTAAAGATTTGGCTTCTTCTTCTGATAAACTTAAAACATTTAATCTCCATCGCATAAAATAAATAGGCAAAAGTCCAATTAAACTACCTAAAAAAGCAATTTTAAAGGTTCGCCAGTCAGATAAACTAAAACTTCCCATAAGCCAAAAAATTATAGCTTGCAATTTATGAGGATCAACAAGAAATTTTACTATAGAAACCAAAGCTTGAAAAAAAGCAGAAACAATTACTCCTGAAAGAATAAGAGGAAGACGAGAAATTTCTCCTTGGGTTCTGGCAATTATATAAGCTAATCCTACAGCTACGAGACCGAAAATAAATGCATTAAACTGAATAGACCATTGAGGAAAAAATCCAACTGTTATGGCACATCCAAAAGCAGCACCAGCAGAAATTCCAAGAATAAAAGGATCAACAAGAGGATTTCTAAAAATTCCCTGTAAGACCACTCCAGAACCAGAAAGACTTGCCCCTACAATTCCAGCCAATAAAACTCTTGGAAGTCTTATATCTATAAGAATAGCTTTTTCGGGAATGTCTTTTAAATTAAAAATGTGAAAAGCTTCATTAAAAAAAACTTTTATAACCATAATTGGATTTATCTTATAAGCCCCTAAAAAAAGAGAAATCCAACTTACAATTAAAGGTGAGATAAAAAGAATAATAATTTTAATAC
>QNAZ01000042.1 GCA_003641645.1 Thermodesulfobacteriota bacterium | reverse complement strand
GTTAAAAGTAATTTTAAAAAGTAATCTTTATTATGCTAAAGCTCAAACTTCAAACAATTTTATTCAATGAAAAAAAAGAATAATAAATCTTCCTTTTTTCATTATGAAGATTATTTCAGTAAATATGAAAATCTAATCCCTGATTATAAAAAATTTCTTTCCTATTTAAAAACCCCTATGCCTCAATATTTTAGAATAAATACTTTAAAGGTATCAAATAAAGATGAGCAAAAACATTTGTTAAATATTCTTAAAGAAAAAGGAGTTATTTTTGAAGAGGTTAAAGAAATTTCCTATTTTTATAAAGTAATAAATAATGAAGAAATATCCTTAGGAAATTTAGAGGAGTATAGTCTTGGACTTATTCATTCTATGACTCTTTCAAGCAGTCTTCCTGTAATTGCTCTTGATCCTAAACCTGGAGAATTGATTTTAGATATGTGTGCAGCACCAGGAGGAAATACAGGTCTTATAGCTATGGTAACTCATGATAAAGCAATAATTGTTTCAAATGATAAGAGACTTGATAGATTAACAGCACTGGTTTCTAATATTAAAAGACTTGGTATAACATGTGTAATTACTACAAGATATAGAGGTGAACAATTTCCTTTTGGAATTCCTTTTAATAAGATTTTAGTAGATGCTCCTTGCACAGGAGAAGGAAGATATAGAGTAGGATTAGAAGGAGAAATTCTTTATCAAAAAGGAAGTGGTAGAGCTAATTTACCTTCTATTCAAAAGGGATTACTTGTTAGAGCTTTTGATTTGGTTGAACCAGGAGGAATAATAGTTTATAGCACCTGCACTATTAATCCTAAAGAAAATGAGGAAGTAGTTGATTATTTGCTAAGAAAAAGACAAGCAGAAATAATTGACTGGGAATCTCCCCTACCCTTTCATCCCGGTTTGATTGAATGGGAAGGTAAACCTTATCATCCATCTTTAAAATTAACTAAACGTTATTATACTCATGAAGTTCAAGCAGTAGGATTTTTTGTAGCAAAAATAAGAAGGATTAATTAAAAATTGAAACTCTTTGTATTCTTAAAACTTGTGTTATAATACTTTTTCTGGGAAATAAAAAGGGGGATACCATGTCTACATTAGTAATAGTAGGAACACAATGGGGAGATGAAGGAAAAGGGAAAATAGTAGATGTTCTTACACAAAAAGCAGATTATGTAGTTCGTTTTCAAGGTGGGAATAATGCAGGACATACTTTGGTTATAAATCAAAAAAAATATATTTTTCATCTTATACCTTCTGGAATATTTTGGCCTCAAACAGTATGTGTAATAGGAAATGGTGTAGTAGTGGATCCTGAAGTATTGATTAATGAAATAGAAAAGTTAAAAAAAGAGGGATTAAAAATAGATTCTGATAAACTTCTTGTAAGTGAAAAAGCACATACTATTATGCCTTATCATAAAGCTTTAGATTTAGCGAGAGAAAAAAAAGCTAAAAAGAATAAAATAGGAACAACTTGCAGAGGAATAGGACCATGTTATGAAGACAAAGCTGCAAGAAAAGGTTTTAGGCTAATAGATTTGACTTATCCAGAAATATTTAAAGAAAAACTAAAAATTGTGCTTGAGGAAAAAAATTTTATTTTGAAATACTTGAATGCTGAAATTATAAAATTTGAAGATATTTATGAAAGATATATAAAATATGGTGAATATTTAAAACCTTATCTTACAGATGTTTCCAGAGTTCTTTGGAAAGCCAAAAAAGAAGGTATGAAAATTTTATTTGAAGGAGCTCAAGGAACTTTCTTAGATATAGATCATGGAACTTATCCTTATGTAACTTCTTCTAATACTTTGGCTGGAAATGCATGTTGTGGAGCAGGTCTTGGACCTTTAGAAATAGATTTAGTTTTAGGAGTAGTAAAGGCTTATACAACAAGAGTTGGAGAGGGTCCTTTTCCCACTGAAATAAAAGATAAATTAGGTGATCATTTAAGAACTAAAGGAAATGAATATGGATCCACTACTGGAAGACCAAGAAGATGTGGATGGTTAGATTTAGTTTTAGTAAAAACTGCTGTAAGATTGAATAGTATCAAAGCAATAGCCTTAACTAAACTTGATGTTCTTTCAGGACTTGAAAAAATAAAAATTTGTATAGGTTATGAATACGAAGGAAAAGTAATAGATTATTTACCTTCAAGTTTAATCGAGATGAGTAAACTTAAACCTATATATAAAGATTTACCAGGATGGAAAGAAGATCTTAAAGATATTAAAAAATTTGAAAATCTTCCTAAGGAAACAAAATTATATATAAAAACTATAGAAGAATATTTAGAAGTCCCTCTTTATTTAATTTCTACAGGTCCAGAAAGAGAAAATTGTCTCATCTTAAAAAATCCTTTTGAAAATTAAAATTTTAAAAAATCTATGAAAGAAAGAATTCTTATTGCAAATAGAGGGGAAATTGCATTAAGAATAATGGAAGCTTGTAAAGATTTAGGTATAGAATATGTAGTAGTTTATACTAAAGAAGATCAAGATTCTCTTCATGTAAAATTAGCTGAAAAAAAATACAGAATTTCTGATTATCGAGATATGAATGATCTTTTAGCAGTAGCTGATGAAGTTAAATGCACTGCTATACATCCAGGTTATGGTTTCCTTTCTGAAAATTATAGATTTGCAAGAAGAGTGGTTAAAAGAGAGCGATCTCTTATTTTTATAGGTCCTTCCTGGGAAGCTATAAGGGACTTAGGAAATAAACTTTTTTTAAAAAAATTAGCTAAAAATTTAGGTATTCCGGTTATACCTGGAACTACAGAACCTATTTATAATGAAATTGAAGCAGAATTGAAAGCTGAAGAACTTTATGAAAATTTAAATTCTCAAGGTATCAATAATCCTTCACTTTTAATTAAACCTGTTGCTGGTGGCGGAGGGATGGGAATTGCAGAAGTTAAAGATTTAGAAGAACTCCGTCCTACATTTAGAAAAATAAGAGCTTATGCTAAAAGACTTTTTGGAGATGAAGGAATTATTATAGAAGCTAAAATTCCTCTTTTACAACATGTAGAAGTTCAAATTCTCGGAAGTAAACACGGAGAATATGTTCATTTTGGAACAAGAAATTGCACTATCCAAAGTCTCTCTAAACAAAAAAGAATTGAAATTGCTCCAGGCTTTAATTATGAGAGCAAATATACTTTCAATTTTAAAGAAGTGGAACAAAACATTATTAATTATTCTTTAAAATTGGCTAAATATCTCAATTATGATAATGCAGGAACATGGGAATGGTTAATTACTCCAGAGGGCAAATATTATCTTATGGAAGTTAATACAAGAATTCAAGTAGAGAATGAGATTTCTGCAAAGATTTCTTTTGTAAAAAATAAACAAATTAATTTAATAAAAGAACAAATTAGAATTGCCTTTGGTGAAAAATTAGGATATTCTCAAAAAGATATTAAATTCAAAGGCACAAGTATAGAATTAAGACTTGTAGCTGAAGATACCAAAAGAGGGTTTCATCCTTTAAGTGGAACTATTACTAAATTTCGATGGACTCCCCAATCTTGGCTTACTGTAAGAACTCATGTTCCTCAAGATAAACCTTATACTATTCCTACTCAGTTTGATCCTAATTTGGCTTTAGCTATAATATGTGGAAATAATTTTGAAGAAGCAAAAAAGAAAAGTTTAGAATTTTTGAATGATGTTATAATAGAAGGATATACTCCTAAAGGTGAGAAGTTAATCACTAATATCGAATTTTTAAAAGAAAAAATAAATGAACTTTATAAATTTATAGAAACTTAAATCCTATGAAATTAGAATGGCATAGAAAGCTTAAAGAACTTTTAGATACAGCTATTTATATAAAAGATATAAAAGGAGAAGATTTTTTGGATATTTCATTTTTAATTAAAGAAATTTCAAAAGTTTATGAAGATTTTTATCAATATGATGAAAATTTTATAGAGAAATTTCTTATGCAAGTTGAATCTCGCCTTAAATTTATAATAGAAGAAGGAGAAAAAACTCTTACTCCTTATGAGATTGTTAAAATTGCAAGACATCCTCAAAGATTTACTTTACAGGATATTTTAGAAAATGTTTATGATTCTTATATGGAACTGGGAGGGGAAAAGGAATTAAATATAGATCCAGCAATAATATGTGCTAAAGCAATGATAGTAAGAAAAGTAGAAAATGATTTGTATTTCCATCAAGTAATGGTTATTGGACATGAAAAAGGTCATGGAGAAGAATTTCGTCAAGGAGGAAGTGCAAAACCATGGGGAAATGAAAAAGCACTTCGTTATATGAAAATGGCAGAAACAGAAGGGACACCTATCCACTTCTTTATTTTTACTCCAGGAGCTTATCCTATTGAGGACTATCCTGGTTCAGCTCAGCAGATAGCAAGGAATCTTTATTATATGTCAAAATTAAAAGTTCCAACCATTGCTTTTATTTCTGAGGGAGGTTCTGGAGGAGCTGAAGCTATAGGACTTGCTGATATAAGATTAATGGCTGAGAAAGGTTATTATTCAGTTATTAGTCCAGAAGGTGCTGCAGCTATTGAAGCTAAACTTAAAGAAGGAAGACCTCCCAGAGAATTAGTGGAAAAATGTGCTAAAGCTTTAAAATTGACTGCTAAGGATAATTTAGAATTTGGGACTATAGATAAAATTGTTCCTGAACCACCTCTTGGGGCAAGAAAAAAGGATTATAAATTTTTTAAAAGATTAAAACTTGAATTAATAAGAGCAACAGATGAAGTGATTTTACAGACAAGAAGTTTGAAATTTTTAAGAAAATATGTTCTTTCAAAACAAGATACTGAAGATTTTAAATTTTTTGTAAATTGGAATTTAGATGAAGATGAAATAGAAATTTTGATAGAAAATAGATATAAGAAATACAAAAAAATGACTCAATGGGCAGTCTGTGAACCTAAAAATATATTTAAAACCTTTTTTGATTTTGGACACAATTTGGGTTTGAAGTTTAAAAATGAAATAAAATATAGAGTTCTTAAACCTGGACATAGAGGTTTTAAAAAATTTCTTGAGGAATTAACTACAGAATCTTCTTTACTTCTTAAACCGGTTTCAGATCCAGTTAAAACAGTTTATAATATTATTGTTAGTAAAAAAATTAGACCCAAACTTCCTACTCCTATCTTAGAAGAAGAAATTAGTCCTTATACAAGTCCTTTAGCTTTAGAGGATAAAACAGTAACCTGTCCAGAAGCTGAAAAATATGGTTGTCCTGATATATGGGTTCCTGATTTATATGGAGAATTTTGCGGAGTTTGTCCAAATTGCGGATATCATTTTCCCTTAGAATATAAATGGTATCTTAATAATATTTTTGATAAAAATAGTGTTAAGATATTTAATAATGACATTGCCTCAGGAAATCCTTTAGAGTTTGAGGGTTATGCAGAAAAATTAAAAGAAGCAAGAAAAAGAACAGGTTTAAAATCAGCACTTTTATCCTTTGAAGCAAAAATTGGAGGTATATCTTTAGTAGCAGTTATGTTAGTAGGAGAATTTAGACAAGGCACTGTAGGAGTGGCAGAAGGAGAAAAATTTATAAGAGCTATTGAACTTGCTAAAATTACACGACGTCCTTTTTTAGCTCTGGTTCATACTACAGGGGGAATAAGAATTCATGAAGGGACTTTAGGATTAGTCCAAATGCCAAGATGTACTATGGCTGTGAGAGACTATGTAGATGCTGGAGGACTTTATATTGTAATATACGATAATAATTCTTATGCAGGACCTGTAGCAAGTTTTTTAGGTTCAGCACCTTATCAATTTGCTCTTAAATCTACTCGATTAGGATTTGCAGGTCCAAGAGTTATAAGAGAAACAACTGGACAAGATGTTCCTCCTGATTATCATAGTGCAGAAAATGCTTTAAAAAGAGGGCATATTCAAGGAATCTGGGATAGAAGGGAACTGAGAAAAAAACTTTTTACAGCTTTACTTACTATGGGAGGTAAAAACTTATATTATAGATAAGTTTTTAATCTTATGAAAATAGAATATCAAAATCTAAATTTGATATTACAAAAATTTAAAGCCAATCCCTATAAAATTTATCCAGTTGTTACTCCACATACTGGTTATATAAGAGAATTTAAAATCAAAGAAGGAGATTTTGTAAAAGGTCCTTTTGGAAAATGGCTTGAAAAACCTGGTAGCCCGCTTTTTGTATTAGAAAGAGAAAGAAATCAGAAAATTATTAGAGCTAAAATAAGTGGAATAGTTCAGAAATTAAGAACAGAACTATTAAATAAATTTGTAGAAGCTGAAGAAATTATTTTAGAAATAAAACATCCTCTTTCTCAAGAGGAAATCATTTCAGAAATTTTACTATCAGCTCTTTATATAATAAAAGCTCCTGAAACAGCAAGGTATATTTTAAGTCCTACTATAGCTTCTAAATTGGAAAAAGAAGGCTTAGGTAAAGTAAAAGTTAAAAAAGGTGATGAGATTTTAATAATGGCTTTTATGAAAAGGGAAACCCCTATTTATTTTTCAGAGGAAGGAAATTTTGTGATTTACCATTTATATTTTACACCTTTTCAATTAATTGAAAGAGACCAACCATTGATTGGTTTTTGTCAAGAAGAAAATTTACCTTATTTACAAAAAATTATAGAAAGAATAAAAGAAGAATGGTCTAATTCTTAAAGTTGGATTACTCTAAATACTTTCCAGAAATAGGTCAAGAAATTTGGCATTTTAAAGAGCTTCCTCGGGCAATGTCACTTGCTAAAAAATTAATTAAAATTTTTCCAGAAAAAGCTAATGGAAGGATTATAAGAGCAGAATTTTTAACTCAAGCTAAAGGAAGATTTGATAGAAAATGGTTTGCTATGAAAGGAGGACTTTGGATCGCAATAAGTATTTATGATGAATTTTTACCTGACAATTCATCTCTTATTCCTTTAATTTTTGGTTTAGCTATGGTGAGATGTGCCCATCATTTTAATATTATTCAGGCAAAAATAAAGTGGATTAATGATCTTCACTATAATGGAAAAAAAATAGGAGGGGTATTATTAGAAAAATTTGAAAACTGGTATATTGCTGGTATAGGTTTAAATGTTAATAATTCTCTACCTTATAAT
>QNAZ01000041.1 GCA_003641645.1 Thermodesulfobacteriota bacterium | reverse complement strand
GGAAATTGTAAAAGAAATTTCTAAAATGAAAGAAATTAGTAAATTTTGGAAAAGGCAAGGATATAAAATTGCTTTTGTTCCTACTATGGGTTTTTTGCATGGAGCACATTTGGCTTTAGTTAAAAAAGCAAAAGAGCTTGGAGACAAAACTGTAGTGAGTATATTTGTTAATCCTTTACAATTTGGACCAAAAGAGGATTTTAGAGAGTATCCTCGGGATTTAGAGAGGGATTTAGCTCTTCTTGAAAAAGAAAAAGTAGATGCAGTTTTTATTCCAGAAACTGAAGAAATGTATCCTCCTGATTTTCAAACCTATGTAGAAGTTACTAAATTAACTACTGGATTGTGTGGAGCTTTTAGACCTGGACATTTTAAAGGAGTAACAACAGTAGTTTTAAAACTTTTTAATATAATTAATCCTGATATTGCTATTTTTGGTGAAAAAGATTATCAACAGCTTCAAGTAATAAAACAAATGATAAAGGATTTAAATTTAGACATAGAAATTGTAGCTCATCCTACAGTAAGAGAAAAAGATGGGCTTGCTATGAGTTCTCGAAACATTTATTTATCTTCTGCTGAAAGAGAATCTGCAATCTCTCTTTATAAAGCTCTTCTTCTTGCTCAAAAACTTGTTAAAGAAGGAGAAAAAGATTCTCAAAAAATAAAAGAAGAAATGGAGAAATTTATTTATAGTTTTCCTTTTACTAAAGTGCAATATATTGAATTTGTTGATCCTCAAACCTTGGATCCTATTGATAAGATTAATAAACCTGTTCTTTGTGCTTTAGCTGTATATGTAGGAAAGGCAAGATTAATAGATAATATGCTTATAACTCCATAAAGATGTTTATAAAACTATTAAAAAGTAAAATTCATTTAGCAACTATTACAGATAAAAAACTTTTTTATGAAGGGAGTCTCACACTTGATAAAAAAATAATGGAAAAAGCTAATTTAAAACCTTTTGAAGCTGTCTGGATATATAATGTAAATAATGGCAAAAGATTTGAAACTTATCTTATAGAAGGGAATAAAGGAGAAGTTATACTTAATGGTGCTGCTGCAAGACTTGGAGAAATTGGAGATAAAATCATTATTGTTTCTTATGCTTGGGTTTCTGAAAAAGAAATAAAAGATTTTCAAACAACTTTAGTTTATCTTACAGATCAAAATGAAATTAAAGAAATAAAATTAAAATCCATTACTTAGAATGTTCAAGATTTATCCTGTTAGTCTTGGTTGTCCTAAAAACAAAGCTGATTTTGAAAAACTTTTATATGTGCTTTCTTGTAAAAATTATCAGATAGTGCTTTCTCCAGAAGAAGCAGATATTCTTTGGATAAATACTTGCGCTTTTATAAGACCAGCTGTAGAAGAAGCTATAGATCATATCTTAGAATTGGGAGAACAAAAAAGAAATGGTCAAAAATTGATTGTTTCTGGATGTTTAACTGCAAGGTATGGAAAGAAAATTTTAAAAAATCTTTTGCCAGAGGTGGATGAATTTTTAGGAATAGAACCTTTTAGAAATTTTGTAAAAAAAGAACCTTTAAAAAGAATTCTTACAGAAAGCCCATTTTATGCTTATTTAAAAATATGTGATGGATGTAATTACAAATGTTCCTATTGCACTATTCCCAAAATAAGAGGGTCTTTAAGAAGTAGATCTATAGATGAAATTTTAAAAGAAGCTGAAAATCTTTTAAAAGTAGGAGTAAAAGAAATCATCATAGTTGCACAGGATATTACCTCTTATGGAAAAGATAAAGGAGAAAAAGAAGGCTTGCTAAAACTTATTTCTAAACTTTCAGTTCTTCCCTATGAATTTAGAATGAGACTTCTTTATCTTCATCCAGCTAATATTAATAAAAGATTTATTGAAGAAGTGCTTTCAAATCCTAAAATAGTTCCTTATTTTGATATTCCTATTCAGCATGCTCATCCTGATATTTTAAAGAAAATGAGAAGACCTGCGGATTCTGATAAAATTAAAGAACTAATAGCGTATATAAGAAAAATAAATCCTTTTTCTGCTATAAGAACAACTATAATAGTTGGTTTTCCTGGAGAGGATGAAAAACAATTTCTTTTTCTTTATGATTTTCTTAAAGAAGTAGAGTTTGATCATTTGGGTGTTTTTATTTTTTATTCAGAAGAAGGAACTTTTGCTGAAAAATTAGTTCCTAAGATTCCTTATAAGGAAAAAATTAGAAGAAAAAAGGAAATCATGAGACTTCAAAAGGAGATTTCTAAAAAGAGATTAAAAATGAGAATTGGGAGTAAAGAGGAGGTTTTGATTTTGGGAGAGGATATAAAAGGAAATCTTTTTGGAATAGCAAAAATTCAAGCTCCAGAAATAGATGGAATAACTTATTTAATTTCAAATAAAAAGAAAATTCAGATATATCCTGGAGATTTAGTAAATGTAAAAATTAAAAAAACAAGTTTTTATGATATTTGGGGAGAGATTATTTAAAGGATAAATTTTATTATTTCTTCATCAGATATAATATTTTCTAATTTTTCTTTTACATATTCAGGAGTGATAACTATTTTAGTTGGAGCAACATCTGGGGCAGAAAAAGAGATATCTTCTAAAACTTTTTCTACTACTGTATAAAGCCTTCTTGCACCAATATTTTCCATCCTTTGATTGATCTCATAGGCAATCTGTGCAAGTTCTTCTATAGCCTCCTTAGTAAATTCTAATTCTACTCCTTCTGTTTCTAATAAAGCTTGATATTGTTTTATAATAGCATTTTCTGGCTCAGTTAATATTCGAATAAAATCTTCTTTTGTTAAAGGGTCAAGTTCAACTCTTATAGGAAATCTTCCTTGAAGCTCAGGTATAAGATCAGAAGGTTTAGCAATATGAAAAGCACCACTTCCAATAAATAAAATATAATCAGTTTTTACCATTCCATACCGAGTATTAACAGTGGTTCCTTCAACAATAGGAAGGAGATCTCTTTGAACTCCTTCTCTTGAAACATCAGGTCCATGAGCTTCTCCTCTACTTGTGATTTTATCAATTTCATCAATAAAAATAATACCACTTGTTTCAGTTCTATGGATAGCCTCTCTTATAACCTTATCCATATCTATCAATTTATTTGCCTCTTCTTTAGTTAAAATTTCTAAAGCCTCTTTAACTTTTACTCTTCTTTTCTTGGTTCTAAAAGGAAGAAATGTAGAAAGCATATCTCTTAACTGCATCTCAATTTCTTCTAAACCTGAAGCTGCAAGGATTTCTATAGCAGGAGTTCTTTGGGTTGGTTCTATTTCTATTTCTACATATCTTTCATCTAAAGCTCCATCCCTTAACATTTTTAGAAATTTTTCCTTGGTTAAAGGATCATATTCAACTTTAGAAGAAGAGGAAGGAATAAGAAGATCTACCAATCGTTCTTCAGCAATTTTTTTTGCTTTTTCTAAAACCTTTTTTTCTTCTTCACTTTTTATCATTTGAACTGCAATATGTGTTAAATCTCTTATCATAGATTCTACATCTCTTCCTACATATCCTACCTCAGTAAATTTAGTTGCTTCTACTTTTAAAAAAGGAGAGTTAGAAAGTTTAGCAAGTCTTCTTGCAATCTCAGTTTTACCAACTCCTGTTGGTCCAATCATAAGTATGTTTTTAGGATAAATTTCTTCTTTTATAGGTTCTTTAAGTTGTTGTCTTCTCCAACGATTTCTCATAGCAATAGCAACAGCTTTTTTAGCTCTTTCTTGTCCTACTATATAGCGGTTTAACTCTTCTACAATTTCCTTAGGAGTAAGCTCCTTATAATTCATATTTCCTCTATTACTATTTCAGAATTAGTATAAATACAAATTTCTCCAGCTATTTTAATTGAGATTTCAGCAATCTCCTTTGCAGAAAGATTAGTATATCTTAAGAGGGCTTTAGCAGCAGCAAGAGCAAAAGGACCACCAGAGCCTATAGCTATTACATTTTCATCTGGTTCAACTACATCACCTGCACCAGAAATAAGAAGTAAATGCTCGTTGTCACAAGCAATAAGAAAAGCTTCTAATTTTCTAAGGACTTTATCAGTTCTCCAGTCTTTAGCAAGTTCAACTGCAGCTCTTAAAAGCTGTCCACTATAAGCTTCAAGTTTTTTTTCTAATCTTTCAAAAAGAGTAAGAGCATCAGCTGTTGCACCAGCAAATCCTGCTAATACTTTACCTCTATAAAGCTTTCTTATTTTTTTTGCTTTATGTTTTAATATTGTATTACCAAAAGTGACTTGTCCATCTCCTGCCATTGCAATTTTATTATCTTTTTTTACAGCAACAACTGTAGTTCCTTTAAGCATGCTATAAGTTATACCATAATTTAAGAAATTAAAAAGTCCTTGATTTTAAGAAATAAATTTTTAATATATTTTAATTAAAAAAATAATTGGAAAGAAGGAAGGTATGGAGTTAAAAAAATTAAAAAAAATCTCAGATTATGAATGGGAAATTCCTCCTACAGGAGATATGAGGGTTCCTGGAAAGATTTTTGCTGATAAAAAACTTGTTGAGGAAATGGATGAAAAGGTTTATGAACAGGTTTGTAATGTAGCAAGTCTTCCAGGTATTGTGAAAGTATCTATTGCTATGCCAGATGCTCATTGGGGATATGGATTTCCTATTGGAGGAGTAGCTGCTTTTGATCCAGATGCAGGTGGGATTATCTCAGTAGGAGGAGTAGGTTATGATATTTCCTGTGGAGTAAGGACTCTTTTAAGTCCTCTAACCAAAGAAGAAGTAGAACCATATTTAGAAAAATTAGTAAGAAAACTTTTTGAAACAGTTCCTTGTGGAGTAGGTTCAGAGGGAGAAATAAAACTTTCTCCTTCTCAATTAGATGAAGTTTTGGTAGGTGGTGCTAAGTGGGCTGTTGAAAAAGGATATGGAGATTGGGAAGATTTAGAATATATCGAAGAAAATGGATGTATGCCTGGAGCTGATCCTACTTATGTTTCTAAAGAAGCAAAAAAAAGGCAACATAGACAAGTAGGAACTCTTGGTTCAGGAAATCATTATCTTGAAATTCAATATGTAGCAGAAATTTATGATAGAAAAACTGCTTCTGCCTTTGGACTATTTGAAAATCAGGTAGTAATTACTTTTCATTGTGGATCTCGAGCATTAGGGCATCAAATAGCTACAGATTATTTACCTATTTTAGCAAAGGCAGCAAGAAAATATGAAATTCCTATAAAAGAAAAAGAACTTGTTTGTGCTCCTATTAACTCTCCTGAAGGACAGCAATATTTTAAAGCTATGATATGCGGTGTAAATTGTGCTCTTGCTAATCGTCAAGTGATTACTCATTTAGTTAGAGAAGTATTTAAAAATTTCTTTCCGGGAATTTATCTAAAAATGCTTTATGATATAAGTCATAATACCTGTAAAGTGGAATATCATAAAGTGAATGGAAAAAACCTAAAACTTTATGTTCATAGAAAAGGAGCAACCAGAGCTTGGGGACCAGGGAGAAAAGAACTTCCACAAGCTTATAGAGAGGTAGGACAACCAGTTATAATAGGTGGTTCTATGGGGACAGCGTCTTATATATTAGTAGGAACTTCTGAAGGTGAAGAGAAAGCTTTTGGCTCTGCTTGTCATGGTGCAGGAAGAACAATGAGTAGACATCAAGCTGTTAAATCATTTCGAGCTGATGAAATCATAGAAAGACTTAGAAAAAAAGGAATTATTGTAATTGGAAAATCCAAAAAAGGACTTGCAGAAGAAGCACCAGAGGCTTATAAAGATATTAATGAAGTTATTAATGCTACCTGTAAAGCAGGATTAACTAAAAAAGTTGCTAAACTTATACCAATGGGATGTATAAAAGGATAAAAAAATTTTAAAAAAACTTGACCTCAAACTCAAAATCAATAAAATAGTGAAAAATAAATTTTTAAAAAAAAGGAGGTCTATTATGAAAAAGATTATGTTAAATTTAGCAGGGATAGGATTAGCAGGATTATTAGCTTTTGGTTGCACTTGTCCTGTAAAAGCTCCTGAAGAAGCGGCAAAACCTGAGTGGCAAGATTCTATAACAAAATTAGAAAATGAGCTAAATGGTTTAAAATCAGAGGTTGAGGCTTTAAAAACTCAAGTAAATCAACTTAAAGTAGATGTAACAACTGCCAATGAAGCTGCTGAAAGAGCTGTAACAGCATCTCAAAAAGCAATAGAATCAGCTAATAGAGCTGAGGAAGCTGCTCAAAGAGCAGAAACTGCAGCTGAGAAATGTGAAAGAATTTTTGAGAAGGGATTAAGAAAATAAGAAATGCAAAGACCCTTTTTAAAATTGGGGGAGTATTTGAATGCTCCCCTTGAAATTTTTAAATTAAAAGAAAAACCTCAAAAATGTAAAGAAAGAGATTGGTCTGAAATAATTCATACTTCTAAACCTCTTAAAGAAAAAAATTTCTATTGGAAATTTTCACCAAAAAGACCTTTCTGGGATTTAAAAAAAGAATGGCCTCCTAAAAAAATAGAAATTAAATTTTGGTTAACTTCTGAATATATAGAAGGTAAAGCTCCGGGAATAAGTAGAAGAATTGTTAAAGCTTTAAGAGAAGGGAAATTTGCTATTAAAAGAACCTTAAATCTAAGAGGGATGTTTGTAGAAGAGGCAAAAGAGGCTTTTGAGGAATTTATGAAAAAAGCTATTTTAAATGGAGATAGGTGTGTTCTAATTATTCATGGAAGAGGACTTTCTTCCAAATATGAGCCAGTATTAAAAAATAAAGTAAAAGAGTGGTTAGAAAAGGGACCTTTTAGAAAATATGTTTTGGCTTATTCTTCTGCAAGACCTTGTGATGGTGGTCTGGGAGCAACATATGTGCTCCTTTCTTCCAAACCTATAAGAAGATAATGTTTCTTTATTCTCCCAGAAAAAAGTTTTTTATTCTTGGTTCTCCTGGAGTTGGTAAAACAACTTTGATAGAATACTTATTTGAATTTCTTAAAAAATATTTGTCTGATTTTAATTTTTTAGGCTTCATTACTAAAGAAATAAGAGAAAGTGAAGAAAGAAAAGGGTTTAAAATAAAAATTTTAGATTCAGAAGAAGAATATATTCTTGCTAAAAGAAAAAACTTTATCACTTCTAAAGAATTCAAAAATAAACCATCCATAGGAAAATATATAGT
>QNAZ01000040.1 GCA_003641645.1 Thermodesulfobacteriota bacterium | reverse complement strand
CTATTTACTTATTCTAATTTATGTGCGTATACTTATAGTATAGAAAATAAATTTAAAATAAATTTGGATTTTAAAGAGGAAATTAGATATGAATATTGGGATACTTTTGATACAGGTGCTACAGGCAAAGATGAATATTATAGTTTTTCTTCAAGTAAAATGAGATTTGGCATAGGAGTTAATACCGCTAAAATAGATACTTATTTTCAATTACATTGGTCACAACTTTTTAATGTACCTGATAAAGCTCAATTTGGTGCAGGTGCGCTTTATTATAAATTTAATCATTCTCAAAATGCAGGAGCTTTTGCAATTTCACAGCTTTGGATTAACATTAAACCTACAGAAAATATAAAACTGAAATTAGGTAGATTTTTTTATTCTTCAGGAGGAGAAGCGGGAAATCCCAAAGATCCCTCTATTAAATGGGTTAAAAAAACTCGTGTTTCTGGAAGATTAATTAATCCCTGCGAATGGCCTCGTGCAGGGAGGTCATTTGATGGGGGAGTTTTAAGTTATGAAAACAATTCTATTAATTTAACATTTTCTTATTTTATGCCGACTCCAGGAGGATTTTATCTTCATAGAAATGATTCAACAGCAAATGGTTATTCTTCTTATGATATTAAGCTTGCTACAACGGTTCTCAGTCTTAAAGATACAAATACCTATATACCCAATTTGGATGCTCAAATTTTTTATTACTATTATAACGATAATCGAAAAATAAATACAACTACTTCTGCTCCTTATACTGCTGAAATATTAGGTTTGGGAGACTCAGAAATACATACCTTAGGAGGGCATCTTATTTATGTTTATCCTACCAACTCAGGAAAATTTGATTTTTTCTTGTGGGGAGCATATCAATGGGGTAGTTGGGGGAGATCTTTTTCAGGTAATGATGAGGTTCTTGATCATGAAGCTTATGCTTTAGCTATTGAGGGAGGATATATGTTTAAGAAATTATCTTTTAAGCCTTGGTTTAGAATTGGTTATTTTTACGGAAGTGGTGATGATAATCCTTATGATAAAACTCATAATACATTTTTCATGCTAATTCCTACTGTTCGTCTTATTTCTCTTACTCCATCTTATACCTTGATGAATACCAATTATTGGATGACCCAAATTATTTTACAACCGCATAAGAAAATATTGATTCGTTCAGATTATCATATAGTTAAATTAAGTGAAAGAGAAGACTTTTGGTATTTAAGTTCTGGAATGATGCGACCCGATAATTTGAGTTATTTATATAAATCAAGTTATAATAAGAAAGATCTTTTAAAAATGTGGGACTTATCTATATTTATAAAAGATATTTATAAATATAAAGGTTTAAAAGTAGATTTTGATTTCTATTTTGGTCATATATGGGGAGATGATGTAATAAGAAAAAACTACCCAAAAGATAATAATCTTAATCTTATTTACGGTGAATTTAGAATTTCTTTCTAATCTATAATTTTAAATTATAAAAATTGGTTGTATAATAATTACATGATCGATTTTAGAAAATTGGAAGTATTTCTTAAAGTTTATGAAACTCAGAGTTTTTCAAAAACTTCAAAACTTCTTTATCTTACTCAACCTACTGTAACTCTTCATATAAAAGATTTAGAAGAGATTTTAGGTGTCAAATTACTTGATCGTCATACTCGAAAAGTAATTCCGAGTAAAGCTGGAAAAGTAGTATATGAATATGGTAAAGAAATAATAAATCTTTTAAAAGAAATGGAAAAAGAACTTGAAATATTTAAAGATGAGAAAAGAGGGATAGTAGAAATAGGAGGAAGTACTATTCCAGGACAATATATTCTTCCCAAAATTATAAAGAGCTTTAAAAAAAAGTATCCTCAGATTTCTGTTTATTTAAAAGTAGGAGATAGTAGAGAAATAGTTGAAAAAGTCATTAAAGGAGATTTTGATCTCGGAATGGTAGGTGCAGTGTTTAAAAATAAAGAATTAGTATATACCCCTTGCTATGAAGATGAGATAGTTCTGATAGCACCGCCTGATTTTCCTAAGGATGAAATAAGTTTAGAAGAGCTTTATAATATTTCTTTAATAAAAAGGGAAGAGGGTTCAGGAACTTGGGAAAATGCTATAGAAAGTTTACAAAAAAAAGGATTGGATATTTTAAAATTAAATATTATAGGTGAGATGGGATCAACTGAAGCTATTAAAGAATCTGTAAAAGCTGGGCTTGGATGTGGATTCATATCCTCCTTAGCAATAGAATTGGAAAAAGCACTAAATCTTCTCAAAGTAATAAAAATTAAAAATATTTCTATAAAGAGAAAGTTTTATTTAATTTATCCGAAAGTTAAAAAAATAACTTCTTCAGAGAAAAAATTTATAAAATTTATTAAAAAATTTTCTAATCTAAGCTAAATATGGAAGTTTTTTTTGATAATCCTTGAAAAATTTTATTATAAGCACATCCTTCATTTCAAACTTTGGAATTTTCTTTCTATCATTCAATTTAATAGCAAAAGCTTTTATTTCAGTAATATTAGTTATTCCTAAATCTTTTATCAGGTTTAAATAGTAATCTCTAAAACTTCCAGATCTTCATTTTTTATTAAAACAGATTTAATATAAGTTGAACCTACATCAAGTCCAAGCACTCTCATTTTTACATCTTTAAAGTTTCTATAAAAGCTTCTATTCTGGTTTTAAGTTGTCCTATGTCTTCCATACTATAATCTGTTTCAAGGTAACACTTTTACAGTGGGGCAACTGTTTTCTATTTTTCTAACTTCTCCTATAAAGGACACATTTATCTTTTTTTCTTTAGCTTTATTTTCAAAAACTTCTTTTTTTTCAGGAGGAACAGCTGCTAAGATACCTCCAGAGGTTTGAGCATCACAAAGCAAGATAAATTCGGTTTCAGATATTTCAGGATGAATTTCAACAAAGTTTTTACAAAAATTCAAGTTGCTATAATCTCCTTCTGGGATAATACCCATTTCAATAAATTCTTTGGCTTCTTTAAAGTGAGGGACTTTATGAGCATAAATAATAAGTTCTTTTCTGCTTGCTATTGCCATCTCAAGGGCATGTCCTAAAAGACCAAATCCTGTAATATCAGTAGCTGCTTTTATATTAAGCTCAATTAAAACTTCAGCTATTTTACTGTTAAGTTCTGTCATTGTTTTGATCATCTCTTTGCAGGTATTGCTGGATTTATCAAGAAGGTTTCCTTTATAAGCAGTAATAAGTATTCCCAGTCCAATAGGTTTAGAAAGATAGAGCAAATCTCCTTCTTTAGCATTTTTGCTACTAATGATTTTTTCTGGATGTGCAATTCCTATTACAGCCAATCCATATTTAGGTTCTGGGTCATCGACACTGTGTCCACCAACAAGGAGTGCTCCAGCTTCTTTTATCTTAGAAAGTCCACCTTTAATTATTTCTTTCAGTATTTCTTTTGGGATACCCTTTTTAGGGAAGCAGATAAGATTTAGTGCTAAAAGTGGTTTTCCTCCACATACATAGATATCAGATAAAGCATTTGCAACGGCTATTTGACCAAAAATAAAAGGGTCATCTATTACAGGGGTAAAAAAATCTGCTGAATAAATGAGGGCTTTATCTTCTGTAAGTTTAAAAATAGCAGCATCAACGCCATATTCAAAACTTTGAATTAGATTTGGGTGAGATGGTATTTCTAAAGAATTCAATATTTCCTCAAGAAACTCTTGCGGTAGTTTTGCAGCTCAGCCAGAAGCTTTAGTTATTTGGGTAAGTCTAATTTCTTGTGCACTCACTTAAATTTCCTTTAATTTTTTTTCTCAAAAACTTTTTTTAAAAAATATACATTTACCAAAAAAAAATCAAATAAATATTTTCAATAAATTATTCATCATTAATTTAAAAATTTATAAATATTAATAAAGATAAGATTTTTATCTTTTTTCTCAAAAGTTTTTTCTCGGGAGGAACAGCTATTAAAAAAATTTCAGAGGTTTGAGCGTTTATATAATAAAATCAACCCATTTTCTAAGAGATCAGAATGAAAATTTATAATTATTGTAATCCCCTTCATGGATAATTCTCATTTCAATAAACTTTTTAGCTTCTTTGAAATAAGGGACCTTATGAGCATAAATAACTTGTGGTAATTTAGCAGCTCAACCAGAAGCTTTAGTCATTTGAGTAAGTTTAATTTCTTGTACATTCACTTGGGTCTCCTTTAATTTTTTCTATAGCGTGTTTAATAATTGGAATTAACTTAGGAAAAATTTCTTTAATAGCTTTTGGACTTCCTGGAAGATTTATAATTAAAGTCTTTTTTCTTATTCCTGCTACTCCTCTTGTTAAAGCTGCCATAGGTGTTAAAGGATAGCTTATATACCTTATATATTCAGGAATTCCTGGAATTTCTTTTTCTATAACTTCTTTGGTTGCTTCAGGTGTGACATCTCTTGGATAGACCCCAGTGCCTCCAGTGGTGATAATAAAATCAAGCTTTTCTTTATCAACCCATATTTTTAAGATTTCTACAATTTGTTCTTTTTCATCAGGTATAATTTCATATTTTATAACTTTCCATCCTTCAACCTCTGAAAAATCTTTTAAAGCTTTTCCTGAAAGATCTTCTCTTTCTCCTTTGCTTCCTTTATCGCTAAGGGTTAAAATTCCAACTTTTATCACTTAGTTTCCTTTTCTTGAGCTGCTTTACTTTCAGCAATTATTTTTTCTGCTATAAAAGGAGGGGCTTCTTCATAATGAGAAAATTTTGCTGTAAAATAACCTCTTCCTGCAGTAATTCCCTGAAGAGTAATTACATAATTTTGAAGTTCAGCCATAGGAGCAAGTGCTTTTATTTTGGTATGTTTACCTTCCTTCTCAAGATTTAAAACTCTGCCTCTTCTTGCATTTAAATCTCCCACCACATCTCCAACATTTTCATCTGGAATTATTATTTCTAACTCTAAATAAGGTTCCAAAAGAACAGGGTTAGCCTGTTCTAATCCTTTTTTAAAACAATGAAAAGCAGCAATTTTAAATGCAAGATCTGATGAGTCTACTTCATGAGATTTTCCATCATAGAATTGAACCTTTACATCAACTACAGGATATCCTGCTAAGAGTCCCTTTTCCATAGCCTCTTTAACTCCTTTTTCTACAGCAGGAACATAATTCCTCGGGACATTCATACCTGTAAGAGTTTCAACGAATTCAAAACCTTTTCCTCTTTCTAAAGGAAAGATATGAAAATGAACCTCTGCAAACTGTCCTCTTCCACCAGTTTGTTTTTTATGTCTATAAATTACACTCTGAACAGGTTTTTTGATAGTTTCTCTGTAAGGTATTTTAGGAGTAGTTAATTTAACTTTTACTCCATATTTTTCTTTCAATTTTTCAACAGTTTTTTCAATATGAGGAAGTCCTACTCCTGAAATCAAAAGCTCTCTTGTTTCTTCATCCCTTCTAAATACTATGGAAGGATCCTCTTCTCTTACTTTAGCAATAGCGCCACTTATCTTGTCTTCATCAGCTCTTGTTTCAGGATAAAGAGCCATGGTAAGCATAGGAAATGGCATTTCAGGAATACTAAAACTTACAGAAATTGGAGAATTTGAAAAAGTGCTACCTGTAGTTAAACATTCTACCTTAGAAAAAATTATTATTTCACCCTCATTAACTTCTTTAACTTGCTCTATAGAATCACCCTTAGGTATAAATATTTGAGTATATTTTTCTTGTTTTCCATTAGAAGTATATACTATACTATCTGATGTAAATTTTCCTGCAAAAATCCTTCCATAAGATAGTTTACCTGCATAAGGATCTATATAATTTTTGAAAATAAATCCAATAGCAGGATGATCTATACCTTCTTTTTCTAATTTAAGTTTATAAGAGGGTGCAAGGTTAGATATATATTCCAGAAAAGTTACTAATCCAGAACCATTTTTAGCAGAGCCTACAAAAACAAAATTCATTTTTCCATTTTTAACAGACTCTTTTAATCCTTTTAAAATTTCATCTTTTTCTAATTTTCCTTCTTCTAAATATTTTTCAATAAGCTCATCAGAACTTTCAGCAGCAGCTTCCATAAGTTTTTCTTTTATCTCTATAACTTTATCTTTAAAATTTTCTGGAATATCTTGATATTTAATTTTAGATCCCTCTTCTATAAATAATTTCTCTTCAACTAAATCTATAAGCGAAAGAGTGTCAGAATTTTTAAAAACATAGGTAATAGGAATTTGAGAAGATTCTAAAGCATTGCTTAAATTAGACAAAATTTCCTCTATATTAATTTTTTCTGAATCATCAATTTTATTTAAAAAAACAAATATCGGGACTCCTTCTTTTCTTGCAAGTTCAACAACACGAATATTATGGTATTTTAAAGGAGAGGTAATGTCAACCAAAAGAACAGCAGCATCAGCTACTTTTAATGCCCATTTAACTTCCCCTACAAAATTTTCATCTCCTGGAGTATTGAGAATATAAAAAGGATTATTTTTATATTTGAAACCATACACTTTTAAATAATAAAAAGGTTCTTTTTTAGGATTTTTAATGTTCTCTCCGCATAATTTACAGAGAGTCTCACAAAAAGTAGATTTTCCAGCTTCAGTCTGCCCCAAAAGAGCTAATACTTTAGGTTCCATAATTTTTCCCTCCTTTTTGATTTAATAACACTATAAAAATTAAAAAGATTTAAAGAATAAGTCAAGAGCATATAAAAATTTGATTTGATAAGAGCTTGACAAAACCAAAATTTATTATTAGATTTAGAATTGATCAATAATTTAGGAGGAAAGAGAGTGCCACATCATAAATCAGCTAAAAAAGCACTTAGACAGAGTGAAAAAAGAAGATTAAGAAACAGAGCTTTTAAAAGCAGGGTTAAAACTGAAATAAAGAAATTTTTAAACTATTTGCAAGAAGGAAATTTAGAAAAAGCAGAAAATCAGTTAAGACTAACTCAAAGTCTACTTCATAAAGGTGTAAGTAAAGGTATTTTTCACTGGAAAAAAGCAGGTAATAAAATATCTAAACTTTTTCAAAAACTTAATAAAGCTAAAATTCAAGCTACTACTCAATAATAAGGGGATGTAGCTCAGAGGGAGAGCGCCGGAATCGCACTCCGGAGGTCAGGGGTTCGAATCCCCTCATCTCCAAGTTTGATAAGTGTATTAAAGTGTATCGAAGTTAAACATTTTCTCAAAACCCTTAATTTTCAAGACTTTCGAGTGTATGAAAGTGTATGGAAATGTAATAAAATCAAGTTGAAGTGTTGTAGTTGGTGTTGGAGCGGAGTAAAAAATTTTTTAATAGGTAAAAATAATTTTTTTAAAAACCCTTTATTTATAAGCCTTATAAAGCACTCCAACTTTATTTTAAAAATCTCATTTTTCTTTCAATTGAGCTGGATATACTACT